>NZ_NOXG01000039.1:0-12623 GCF_003207955.1 Novacetimonas pomaceti | reverse complement strand
TCATGCCGCAGGGCATCGTGATCATTGAGATCTTCATAGCCCAGTGCCAGGCCCATGATCCGCTGACGGACAAGGTCTTCAACCCGGTATTCCACAAAGGCAGGATGCCGCTTATCGCGAAAACAGGCAGCAAAACGGCGACTGAACCCCAGACTATCATCGACCTGCTTTACCAGGATGACACCGCCATCCGAACTCATGCGACCCCCGTCAAAACGGGCTACAACACGCCGTCCATAGGAGGCTGGAAATTCATACGCGCCTGCGCTACACTCTGTCTGCATTAGGTTTTCTTATAGCTTACGAAAATTTCTTTTACACAAAATAGACTTTTTCATAATCTAACCCGATGTACAACCCTTCCGTGAGATTTCCGCGTCGATTTCCTCCCATGCGTTACCCAACCCGATAAGGTCCCAATAGCCGCGGGCGTAATGCTCCGCTAGGTTCTCCTGGGTGACCGCTATCCACCGGCCCTGTATCACGTTGAAAATTTCAATGCGTTCGGGAAGGCATTTCCGGCGGCGGCTCTCCCTCAGCCACGCACTTCGTTCCGCTTCACTATAATCAGGAGTATCGCCGCGCTGCTGCGGATCATAAGACTGCCTGCTGGCCTTACTGCGGACGTCCGTCCAGATGTCATCCGGATCCCCAAAGCCCCTTACACTCAGAGGACAAAGCTCCAGGATATTTTCCGAGGTCGCCAGACACCATTTCCATGTAATGATGTTCCATACCAGAAGACGGCCAGTCTCCGGGTCATATCTGGTATTGCGTGCCAACCATTCCCTCTGATTTGGCCCCGACAGCATTCTCACTGCGTCATCGCGCATGATGATATTCCTCATTAGTTTCTACGTTACGTTTTGAACGGATCGGAGAAACCAGTTGGGGCGGCCCTGTTGGCCATGGCGTGGTGCGGACGCGCGCGATTACCCGCCCCTCTTTCGAGGAGCGGGACACGTGCAACTGTCTGATAAGCCAGCATTTCATGGCGATCAGACGTCGATGATGAGAGATTTATGATGGAAGTGGTTGCGGGGGCATGATAATAACGGCACGTATATTCATAAAACAGGAACAGCCGGAACAGACTGGCAGATCGCGCCTGCATTTGAATATAACTGGAATGCAAATTGGGGGGTAATCGTCGGCTCTGCGTTCTATTTTGCAGGTCACAACAAAAGTATACAGGTTTCCCCGCAGTTTGCAGTCAACGCTATGTTCTGATTTCTGGTTTGTTGAGAGACAATGTAATAAGCGTTTGTTCAGTTTTCACGAATTTCGAAAGTTCAGCACAGTAAGTCCCCGAACCTGAGCAAAAGCCTGATCACTGGTCACTAACGCGAGATGCTCTGTCAGGGCATGTGCGGCGATCATCATGTCCAAAGACCCAAGAATTTGACCATGCCGCTCTTGCTCAGCGCGTAATTTGCCGTAGCGCTCCGCTACGCCATGATCCCAGGGCAGTATGGTCAGCCGATCCATGACAGTGCGTGTCAGACGCAGTAATCGAGTTGCCGATGGGCGTTTGGCTAGTCCATACGCAACTTCTCCGGCGGTTACGGCCGAGACACAACACCGGCCTGGATCAAGCGCCTCCACGTGTGAGAGCACTCTTTCGTCCGCGCGTATGATATCACTTATTGTATTGGTATCGAACATATAAGAAATCACGTTAGGCACACAGCAAATGGATCCCTGTCCTGTTGATCCTGGTTGCGACCTTCAGGGAAAAGCTCAGTCCCTTTGGCCTGCCGGATGGCAGAAAGTGCCTTACCCCACCCCAGGGGACGCGGCGAGAGAATGACATCACCGGTACGTGGATCTCTGCGGATTGTGACCTCTGATGTGTCAAATCGGTAAGCTGCAGGAAGACGCACGGCCTGGCTGCGACCGGTCATAAAAATTTTGGCTGTATCAGACATGTCCACCTCCTTGGAGTAGGTATCATTGATATCTATCATTTAGATCCAAACGACGCAACATCAAACCCACGCGTGGCCGTATGGACTTACTTTATTTCATACCTAACTTCAAACTCTGTCTTTTATCGAAAACAGGCCCCCTTCCCCATACCTACGTGCGATAATTCCACTTATCGCAAGTAGGTTGGAGACCATAAAAAAAGGCCCCGTGTGTCGAAAACCAGAAGATGATGATAAATCTGCCAATCAAGCAGAAGTCCCGACAACCACGCGGACAGATCCAGGCATTCCGCTTACGCCTAGTTCCGGTCATTCGATGACTAATCGTGCGGTTGCCAAAGCAGGCATATACCATTTCTTCGTATCACTTGAGCCGCAGGTGGCATTTAACTTGATGAGTAGCACACCTCTGCCCCGGACAGGATTTTATCCGGGACAGAAAGCGGCGTTCGCCTAATCTTCAGGCAACGCGGATCAGCTTACGGTTGATAAACTCCTCAATGCCGAGGAAGGACAGTTCGCGGCCAAAGCCAGAGTTCTTGATCCCGCCAAACGGCAGTTCAGGGGCCGCAGCCGTGGCCGTGTTGATGAACATCATGCCGGTCTCGACCGCTTCGGCCACCCGTTCCGCCCGGCCAAGGTCACGCGAGAACACGGCCCCGCCGAGGCCATAAGGAGAATCATTGGCCAGTTCGATGGCTTCGTGTTCCGATGCGATCTTATGCACGACGGCAACGGGACCGAAAATCTCCTGATAGAAGACCGGATTGTCCTTTGACACGTTGGTCAGGATAGTCGGCTCCATAAAGAAACCCTTGCGCTCCATCCGCTTGCCCCCGGCCACCAACGTTGCGCCTGCCTTGACCGCTTCGTCAGTCTGCGCCAGTGCGGTGTCGAGTGCCTTCCTGCTGCTCATCGGGCCATGGGTGGTACCCTCAGCCAGCGGATCGCCAATGCGGAACTGCGTGATCGCGGTTTTCAGACCCGCGAGGAAGGCGTCGTAGACCTTCTCATGCACGATCATCCGTTTGGCCGCCGTGCAGACCTGCCCGTTATTGGCAAACCGGCCCCATGTCGCCCACTTCACGGCAAGTTCAAGATCCGCGTCATCCAGCACGATGAACGCGTCGCTACCGCCAAGTTCCATCGTGTCCTTCTTCAGCGCCGCACCCGCTTCGGCCGCGACCGTCTGGCCCGCGCGTTCGCTGCCCGTCAGGGCGACGCCACGGATGCGGAAATCCTTGATCAGTTCGGCGGACTGATCGTTGTCGAGGAAGATGTTGGTATAGACACCAGCAGGCGCGCCCGCCTCGTGGAACAGCTTTTCAAAGGCCAGCGCACATTGCGGCACGTTGGGCGCGTGCTTGGCGATGACCACATTGCCTGCCATCAGGTTCGGCCCCGCCACGCGGGCAAGCTGGTAATAGGGGAAGTTCCAAGGCTCGATGCAGTAGATTACGCCAAGCGGCTGGTTGATGATCTTTGCATGGCCTTCCTTGACCTTCAGGGGCGTGGGAGCGAGAAATTTCTCCGCGCCCTCGGCATAGTAGGAGAGGATGTCGGCCGTGATGTCGATTTCTTCCAGCGCGTCAGGCAGCGCCTTACCCATTTCGGTCGCGATCAGGCGTGCATGTGTCATGCGGTCACGGCGAAGCAGGTTGGCAGCCTTTGACATGATGACCTTGCGGGCTGCGATGTCGCGCTTCTTCCAGTCGGTCTTCCACACATGGTCCGCGCGATCGATAATCGCCTTCATCTGCGCGGCAGTATGCAGTTCAAACGTGCGTTCCACGGTTTCCGTTGTCGGGTTGAGGGTCTGGTAAAAACTCATTGGTCCGTTTCCCTGTTTATTGATTATGGAAAAGGTAGTCGGTGTAGCCATGCGCGCTGCCGCCGTACATCGTCGCCGGGTCCAGCGGATTGAGCGGCCAGTTATGTTCCAGCCGCGCGGGCAGGTCCGGATTGGCGATGAATTTCCGGCCAAAGCCGATCATGTCCGCCCAGTCATGCGCCAGCACATGCTGTGCCTTGTGCAGGTCGTAACGGCCCGCGCACAGGATGCGGCCGCCGAAGATGTCGCGCACGCTGGCGCGGAAGGCGTCCGGCATTTCAGGCGCATTGTCCCAGTCAGCCTCGGCGAGCGAGACATAGGCGATGCCCGCGTCCGCCAGCACGCGCACGGCCGCCGTATAGGTTTCCGCTGGATTGTCCTCCAGCAGGCCAAGATACACGCGCTCTTCCGTGGTCGTGCCGAACAGCGGGGAAAACCGCACGCCCAGTCTGTCGGGGGTGACGACGGCGGAAACGGCCTCTACCACCTCGCGCAGGAAGCGCAGGCGGTTGGACAGGCTGCCGCCATAGGCATCGGTGCGGAAATTGGCCCGTTCGGAGATGAACTGGTTGATCAGGTAGCCATTGGCGGCGTGGATTTCGACGCCATCGAAACCGGCTGACAGGGCGTTGCGGGCTGCCTGTGCGTACAGCTCCACCAGTTCATGGATTTCGGGAATGGTCAGCGCGCGTGGCACATCAGGGGGTACCAGCTTTCCTGTACCCGGCCCCGTGGGGATGAACACGTTTACGCCTGTTGCCGCGACCGCGGACGGAGCGATCGGTGCCTCATGACCGGGCTGCAATGCCCGGTGGGACACGCGGCCCACATGCCACAATTGTGCAAAGATGGGCCGCCGCTTTGCGTGTACCGCATCGGTGACCAGCTTCCAGCCCGCGACCTGCTCGGGTGAATAGATGCCTGGCGTCCAGGCATAGCCCTGCCCGCGGGGTTCGAGCTGCGTACCTTCGGTAATCAGGAAACCCGCCTGCGTGCGCTGCGCGTAATACTCGGCCATCAGCGCGTTGGGAATATCGCCCGGTTGGGTGCTGCGGCAGCGTGTCAGTGGTGGCAGGAAGATCCGGTTTTCCAGCGACAGGTCGCCCAGTCGCACAGGTTCGAATAAAGAAGATGAAGACATGATCAACCCTGTTTATAAATGCAGGCCATCTGTCCGGCCCGTATGTAAACATTGACCCAGCCTGCGGTGTGCGCAAGAACGCACATAAACCGCCACTAGTGTCAGGAATGATACCATGCCCCGCATTCGTCACACCACGCTGGCCTGTAGCCCCGGTTGCACGGTGGAAGCCACGCTGGAACTGTTTGGCGGGAAGTGGAAGGCGTTGATCCTGTATCACCTGTTCGAGGACGGAGTGCTGCGGTTCGGCGAACTGCGCCGTCGCCTTCCCAACGTCACGCAGCGGATGCTGACCAATCAGTTGCGCGAACTCGAGGCAGACGGACTGGTGTCACGCACCGTTTTTCCCGAGGTGCCACCGCATGTGGACTACGCCCTGACCGAGCTGGGAAAGACGCTGAAGCCAGTTATTCAGGCGCTCAAGAAGTGGGGGGATCGGTATGCGCATTCTGTCCAGCGGAACACAGCTGCTGATTGAGATTGACGGCGAAGCGTTATGGACAATTCCTGCAGCAATCTGCCTGTCGGCTTCAAGAATTAAGCAGACTGGCGGCAGTCGCCCTCTTCTCGGCCGTGTTCAGACTTGCTCAAAGTTTCGATAAGCAGACCTTCTATATCGGCGACGCAAGCCAGGCCGCCAGTTGCCGGACCATGGATCTGGCGACACGGCCGGCGCCCAGCAGCGTGGCGGATGCGGGCCCACACCAGGAGCCATAACCCAGCAGCCAGAGACGTGGCTCCCTGACGGCCTGCTGCCCGTTAACACGGATCAAGTCGTCCGGCTCGATCACGTCGAGTGATGCAAATACACCGAGCGCGGGTCGGAAGCCGGTACACCAGATGATCCTATCGATGGCTTCTTCCCGCCCGTCGGGCCAGACGACGCCCGTCGCCGTCACACGTACAAACGGGCGCACCGCGTGGAGCACGCCTCGCTCCCTGGCGGCGCGCACAGGTGGGACCATGACGATATCGCCAAAGCCGCTGGTGGGCATGGCCGACGGGCCGCCGAGAACGCGAGCGGTCGCCCGCTCGAACAGGACCCGTCCGTCCACGTCATCGGGCAGAAAGATGGGATCATGCAGCGTGACCCATGTTGCCTGAGCGACAAGCGACAGCTCCGCCATAATCTGTGCCCCGGAGTTGCCCCCACCCACCACCAGTACACGTCGGCCGGCAAAGGGCGCGGCATTCCGGTAATGGCTGGAATGGAGTTGCGTCCCGCCGAAGAGGTCACGCCCCGCGACATCGGGAACAAAGGGGGCTGACCACGTACCGGTCGCCCCGATAACCGCACGGCCAAGAAAATCACCCGCGCTGGTTCTGACAGTCAGAAGTTTTCCGTTCGCGCGCTCCACACACTCGACCATGACCGGACGGCGGATCGGCGGCGCATAGCGCGCCTCGTAGCGGCGCAGATAGTCCAACACCTCGTCACGGGTCGGATAGCCGCCATCCGGCGTGTCTGGCATCGGCCAGCCGGGCAGCGAACTGTAGGACGCGGGTGAAAACAGATGCAGGGAGTCCCAGCCATGCACCCATGCACCACCCGCCTGCGTCCCGTTATCAAGAATGACGTAACGCAGTCCGGTCCGTCGTAGAAAATACGACGCGGCGAGGGCCGCCTGACCGCCTCCCACGATCACAACATCGAACTGTTCCGCCATTGCCCGGCTCACAGACTTTCCGGGAGACGGAATTCCGCCTTGCGTTCGCTGTAGCGATCAACGAGGTAGTCGGCCCGGTCGCGCAGCAGCCATGTGAACTTCATCAGCTCCTCCATGACATCTACCATCCGGTCATAGAGGGGGGATGGCTTCATCCGGTCATCGTCACCGAACTGGGTATAGGCCATCGGCACGCTGGACTGATTGGGGACGGTGAACATCCGCATCCACCGGCCCAGCACCCGTAGGGCATTGACGGAATTGAAGCTCTGCGATCCGCCCGAAACCTGCATGACCGCCAGCGTGCGGCCCTGCGTCGGGCGGATCGAGCCTTCCGTCAGGGGCAACCAGTCGATCTGGTTCTTGAACACGGCAGTGATGTTGCCGTGCCGTTCGGGGCTGCACCAGACCTGGCCTTCAGACCAGATCGAGAGTTCCCGCAGTTCCCGCACCTTCGAATGACTTGCGGGCACGGAATCCGCTACCGGCAGGCCGGTCGGGTCGAACACCCGTGTCTCGGCCCCCAGCACCTTCAGGATGCGTTCTGCCTCAAGCACCAGCAACCGGCTGAAGGATCGGGGGCGTAAAGAGCCATAGAGCAGAAGGATACGCGGCGGATGGTCCACACGCGGTTGCGGTTCCAGCCGCGCGAGATCGACCTGTTCAAGATATTCGGGGTGAAGGGCCGGCAAGTCAGGTTCAGTCATTGTGATATCGGTCCATTCATGCATTACGGCTGGCTGATTAGAGGCAGCCACAGGGCCAGCGCCAGGAGTGTGACCAGCAGGACGGGAGGTGTGATCACCAGACCCACCTTCATATATTGCCCCCACGTGACCCGATGGTTCCTGGACGCCAGCACATGCAGCCAGAGCAGTGTCGCGAGACTGCCGATCGGCGTGAATTTCGGCCCGAGGTCGCAGCCGATGATGTTGGCATAGACCATCAGGTCGCGTGTCAGCGGCGTGATGTCGTGCGCCTGCTGGATCGCCAGTGCCCCGACCAGCACACTCGGCATATTGTTCATGATGGACGACAGAACAGCCGCCAGAAAGCCGGCGCCGATGGTGGCGATGAACGGCCCCTGATGGCCAAGCCAGACCAGTGCGGCCGCAAGGTAGTCGGCCAGCCCGGCATTGCGCAGGCCATACACCACCAGATACATGCCCAGCGAGAAGATCACGATCTGCCATGGTGCGCCCATCAGCACCTTGCGAACAGGGATCACCCGGCCATATCCGGCGACGAGCAACAGGGTTCCGGCGGCCAGACAGGCTACAACACAGACCGGGATATGAAACGGCGCTGTCAGGAAATAGGCCGCCAGAACGAGGACCAGCAGCGGAAATGCCGCCCGAAATACATGGTGGTCACGAATTGCCGCAGCGGGTGCTGGCAGTTCGGCGACGGGATAGGTCGCAGGCACCTGCCGCCGGTACCACAGCCAAAGCACAGCCAGCGTCGCGCCCAGCGCCACCAGATCGACAGGGACCATGATCGCGGCATAGCGATCAAACGCAATGCCAAAGAAATTGGCGCTGACGATGTTCACCAGGTTGGAAATGACAAGCGGCAGGCTGGTGGTATCCGCGACGAACCCAGTGGCGATAATAAAGGCCAGCGCCGCGCCATGGCTCAGGCGCAGTTGCGTCAGGATAGCGATGACAATGGGCGTCAACAGCAGCGCCGCGCCGTCATTGGCGAAAACCGCTGCAATGGCCGCTCCCAGCACCACGATCAGCGGGAATAGCGTCCGGCCTCGCCCTTTGCCCCAGCGTACGACGTGCAGGGCGGCCCAATGGAAGAACCCTGCCTCATCCAGCAACAGCGAGATGACGATCAGCGCGATAAAGGTGAAGGTCGCGTCCCAGACGATGTGCCAGACGACAGGAATGTCATGCCAGTGGATCACGCCAGCCGCCAAGGCCACGGCGGCACCTGCCATTGCGCTCCAGCCGATGCCCAGCCCCCGAGGCTGCCAGATGACAAAAACCAGCGTGACAACGAAAAGCAGAAGAGCCAGCATCAGGAGATCCGCTTTCCGGATTCATCGACGATCTTCTCGCCGTCCTCTTTGACGAAAGCGCCCCGCTGCGGGTTGGGCAGGATTTCCAGAGCCGCCTCGGACGGACGGCAGAGCGCAACACCGAGGGGGGTGACGACGATCGGCCGGTTCATCAGGATCGGGTGTGCGATCATGGCGTCGATCAGCGTATCGTCCGTCAGGGTCGGATTATCGAGGCCGAGCTCGTGAAAGGGCGTGCCCTTTTCCCGCAGGACCGAGCGCACCGGAAGCCCCATACGGGCGATCAGATCGACCAGTTCGGCCCGGCTCGGCGGCGTTTTCAGATATTCGATGATCCGGGGCTCCTCGCCGCTGTTGCGGATCAGTGCCAGCACGTTGCGCGACGTGCCGCAGGCCGGGTTGTGGTAGATCGTGATGGTCATGGGCAGGATTCCCGGGATGGGCAGCAGGAGGACAGGTTCGCGACCAGGGGCGCGCAGAGTTCGGGGCTGCCCGCACAGCAGTCTCTTACGAGGAAGAGCATCAGGTCGCGCAAGCGCGGACGGCGCGCACGATAGACGATCAGCCGGCTGTGGCGCTGCGAGGTCAGCAGGCCGGCACGGGTCAGGGTGGCAAGATGGGCCGAGATCGTGTTCTGCGGGACATCGAGATGCCGCGCGACGTCTCCGGCGGGTAGTCCGTCCGGTTCGTGGCGCACCAGCAGGCGGAAGATCTCCATTCGCGTGGACTGCGACAGAGCGCTCAGGGCAGCGAGGGCAGATTCTGTATCCATAAATCGACGATCACGGATATAATGGATGAAGTCAACACTACCCAGGACATGCCTCGTTCAAAACCTGGAATACGGTGTCACACGCCGAACAGGCGGCCGATTCCGCCCGTGACGATCATCGCAACAATACCCCAGAACGTCACACGCAGTGCTGGCCGCAGAGGCGCCGCGCCGCCGGCAAGCGCGCCGACGACGCCCAAAACGGCGAGAACCACGACCGAGGTCAGGGACACGCCCCAGGATACCCACGCGACAGGGGTCAGAACAGCTGCCAGTACGGGCAGTAAGGCTCCGGACGAAAAGGCGGTTGCCGAGGCGAATGCCGCCTGTATGGGTCTTGCCGCTGTGGCCTCGGACAGACCCAGTTCATCCCTGGCATGAGCACCGAGCGCATCATGTTTCATAAGGGCGACGGCGACCTCGTGTGAGAGGTCTCCATCCAGTCCTCTGGTAATTCCCCCATAAAAAGAGTGACTTTTGAATGAGAATTTTCTCAGCGTAAGAATTGAGGAGATTCTGATGAAGAGTGATCGCTTTACTGACGCCCAGATCATGGGTGTGATCCGCCAGGCTGAGGGCGGTGTCCCGGTTCCTGACCTGTGCCGGGAGCATGGGATCAGCAACGCCACGTTTTACCGGTGGCGCGCGAAATATGGCGGCATGGATGCTTCGATGATCAGTCAGATGAAGGCTTTGGAAGAGGAGAACCGTCGGCTGAAGCGCATGTATGCGGATTTGAGCATGCAGACGGATATCCTGAAGGAAACCCTTGGAAAAAAATGAAGCGGCCAGCCCAGCGCCGGGAACTGGCCGCACAAGCTGTGGCGCATCATGGGGTCAGCATTGCGCTGGCCTGTCGGATTTTTGGGATATCCGAGACCTGCTTTCGCTATCGTCCGCGACTGGCAGCGGAGAACGACAGGATTGCCGCTCTTCTGGTGGGACTGACCCAGGCTCACAGGAGATGGGGATTTGGTCTGTGTTTCCTGTATCTGCGCAATGTGCAGGGACAGCTCTGGAATCATAAGCGGGTTTATCGGATCTATCGGGAACAGGAACTCAACCTGCGGATTAAACCCCGCAAGCGTCTGGTTCGCGAAAAGCCAGAAAAACTGTCGGTTCCGGCCCTTCCCAACAGGGTCTGGTCCATGGATTTTATGGCGGACAGGCTGATGGATGGACGTGCTTTTCGGCTCCTGAACATTCTGGATGACTTCAATCGTGAAGGACTGGCGATCGAGGTTGATTTTTCCCTGCCGGCCTGTCGGGTTGTCCGCTGTCTGGAACAGGTTATGGAGTGGCGTGGCAGGCCAGAAGCCATCCGAATGGATAATGGCCCTGAATATGTCAGTCATACGTTGGTTTCATGGGCCGAAAAACAGGGGATTACCCTGATCTATACGCAACCGGGTAATCCGCAGCAGAACGCCTATATTGAACGCTACAACAGAACTGTCCGACAGGAATGGCTGGAGCAGTATCTGTTTGAAAGCATTCAGGACGTGCAGGAGGTCGCAACACAATGGCTCTGGACATATAACCATGACAGACCCAACATGGGGAACAACGGGCTAACCCCCGCCCAGAAACTAAAAACAGATGCCTGAATTCTCATTCAATGCCCCACTAAAAATGGGGGGATTACCATAGGAAGAAGCTGGCGGCCGCAGTTCAGCGACAACCTGGTCGTGAGACGTCACGAGGATCGTGCTACCCTGTCTGACCTGACGCAGATACGCCGTCAGGTTTCCCCGGAACTCCCGAACACCGATTTTCTGTGGAGATGATGCGTTATCTGAAAGATGCTGGCTCATGGTCTCCTCCTTATGTGTCATCATATCATGTACACACAGGGATGAGGTAAAAAATTCCCGAGGCATATTCGATTTCAGAGATCCGTGGCTTCCGACAGTGCCAGAGCGTCCTCGACATCCACCCCAAGGCATCGAACCGTACTATCCAGTTTTGAATGACCAAGCCGGATCTGCACTGCTCGAATATTACCGGTTCGTTTGTAAATCATGGCAACTTTCGTGCGGCGAAGTGAATGAGTTCCATATTCACCAGGTATAAGTCCCACCGCTTGAACCCATTGATCCAGAAGCCGGGCGTCTTGCCTTGTGCTCAGATGAGCTTGGGCGGCTTGGAAAAACATACTCATTCAAGCCACCACCGCAATGCTCCAGCCACGCTCGCACACTTTCGCGCGTCGTTTCCGTAATCTTAAACTGCACAGGTCGCCGGGTTTTCTGCTGCTCGACCATGGTCCGGTGACGTACCTGACCGCTGGTAACGATGTCGCCGATACGAAGACTGACAAGATCACAGCCTCTGAGTTTGCTGTCGAGAGCAAGATCAAACAACGCGCTGTCTCTGACACGCTGTTCGTTCCCGAGCCAGAACCGAATAGCCCAGACATGCTTTTCTTTGAGCGCCGGCTTGGCGCCAACCATTTTTCCTGCATTCCAGGGCACGGACTTCTTCAGCGTAGGCGTTGGAAAACGAGTTGTCTTCTCCATGATACTTTCTCCTGATCAGCTGCTGATGCAGCAATCAGAAGTCTGGATGATAATATCGGCGGATAACGAGAACTATTGCCGACCGTCCGCTTTCTGGAAGTCCGAATGGCTCCGCTTATGACCGACATGAGGCGTAAGCCGATCACTGTCGCGTTTTATACCAAGGGCTACTGTCTCTGACTCATCTGTGAAGTGACGCGAAGGGCCTGTTCTGATTCTGTCGTGAGAGGGAGGATCGGGAATGGCTGGTGCGATTGCCTTACGGACGGATTATACGGCTTCTGCGTTACGGCGTCTGGCCTCTCGTACGCGGGATGCGAATGTTGCACGGCGCCTTTTGTCTCTGGCTGCGGTGCGCGACGGTGCCAGCCGGGGCGAAGCGGCGCGGATCGGCGGGATGGACCGGCAAACCCTGCGGGACTGGGTGCACCGGTTCAATGCTGCGGGGCCGGATGGCTTGCACGATCAGTGGCGCAACGGGTCGGTCTGCCGCCTGACAGCGGACCAACTGGCAGAATTATCGGCGCTGGTCACGACAGGGCCTGACCGTGCCCGGGACGGCGTGAGGTGGTCCCGTCCGTTCGGACAGTTTTGTGGGCTTGATAAGCTATACCCGGTTGTTGTTATGCCGCCATTCTGACGGCGTTGCTGTTGGCCATCTGGTCCGGGGTTAACCCCGGACCAGATGGCGTCGGCACGTCATGATACGCCTCATCGGGCGTACGTCCAGCCAGCGCCG
>NZ_NOXG01000038.1:0-13438 GCF_003207955.1 Novacetimonas pomaceti | reverse complement strand
CTCCAGATTGGCTTCGCTCTGTGGCACAGGCCGATAGTAGACGCCCGACCGGTTGAGTTGCAGCAGCGTGCATTGCCGGATTATCGGCAGGCATGCTCTCTTCGGGTCAATCATCTGCCGCCTCTGATCACGCCCAACCGAGCAGAGGCATCCCGCAAAAAATCCCGTTCCACCAGCAACTGGCCGATCTTGGCGTGCAGTTTCTCTACATCAGCAGGGCTGACTGAAGGTTCCGTTACTGACTTACCAGAAAAAAGGCTTGCCATGCCTTCGATCGCCTGGCGCTTCCATTGGGCGATCATCGTCTGATGCACGCCATGTTTCGAAGCCAGTTCCGCCAGCGTCAGTTCCCCACGGATCGCCTCCAGCGCAACCCGTGACTTGAACTCTGCCGCATACCGTTTCCGCGTAACCTTGCCCATAAAACCCGTCCTCGTTCAGGCCAGATGATAGCTTATCGCCCTGTCCGAAAAATGGGGACCACCTCTCCTCTTGTATTCCACATGAGGCTTCCCAAATCCCTAGGAACTGCGTTTTTTAAGAAGGATCTGTCATGCCCAGCCTGTTTGAGCCGATTGAACTGGGAAGCATTTACGCAAAAAACAGAATTCTCATGGCGCCGCTGACACGTGGCCGGGGCACCCGCGAGCATGTACCCACTCCCATCATGGCCGAATATTACGCGCAACGCGCTGGGGCCGGTCTGATTATCTCGGAAGCGACTGGTATCAGCCGCGAAGGTCTTGGCTGGCCGTATGCGCCGGGTCTGTGGTCGCAGGAACAGGTAGAAGCCTGGAAGCCTATCACCGCTGCAGTCCATGCAAAGGGCGGAAAGATCGTGGCCCAGATCTGGCACATGGGCCGCATGGTGCATTCCAGCGTGACGGGTCAGCAGCCTGTGTCCTGCTCGGCGACAAAAGCACCTGAAGCGCTCCATACTTATGACGGCAAACAGGCTCCCGAAATTGCCCGTCCTCTTACCAGGGAGGACATTGCCCGCATCCTGGACGATTATGAAAACGCCGCTCGCAATGCTCTTCAGGCAGGCTTTGACGGTGTGCAGATTCATGCCGCCAACGGTTACCTGATCGACGAATTCCTGCGGGACGGCACCAACCATCGTTCCGACGAGTATGGCGGTTCGCCGGAAAAGCGCATCCGCTTTCTGCGTGAAGTCACGGAACGCGTGATCGCAACGATTGGCGCGGACAAAACGTCAGTACGGCTGTCCCCCAATGGCGATACGCAGGGCTGCATCGACAGCCATCCCAAGCAGGTTTTTGTGCCGGCGGCAAAGCTGTTGAACGACCTCGACATCGCTTTTCTTGAACTGCGCGAACCCGGACCGAATGGCACGTTCGGCAAGACCGATCAGCCCAAGCTGCATGGCCCGATCCGCGAAGTGTTTAAGAAGCCGCTGGTTCTGAATCAGGACTACACACGCGATGAAGCGATCGAGACAGTTGCAACCGGTGTTGCAGATGCCATTTCATTCGGTCGCCCATTCATCGCCAATCCGGACCTCGTGCGTCGTCTGGAAGACAATCTGCCCCTGAACAAGGACGATATCCGCACCTGGTACTCGCAGGGTGCAGAAGGCTATACCGATTATCCACTTGCTCGCTGACACCCTATTTTTTCCCGCAAGCTCCTTCCAGGGAAAGGAGCTTGCATTTTAACTATAGAAAACATTTAGATGCCGACCTGATACTTGTCATGTGCAGGATGAAATCACTTGAATATTTCTACCCCCTGTCATGAATTTGAATGCTGCGAAAGCCTGTTTTTGGTAGTCCCTATGACAGCCGACTATCTCCTTTCTCCCAAGTCAGACGTTTCATTCCGGCTGTTCATGTGGGAAGAATTATCGTCGAATAAGGCGGCCATGATCTCTGAAGCGGATGTGTCCGCCGGTACCTCGTGTCCGCCCTGTGCGTCTTCACGCATGCCTTTGCTGTTCATACACGCGCAGATTCAGATCCGTGAGATCCAGGAGAGGCGTAGGGATCTGATGGACGCGTGCCCGCCTGACCAGGTCACCAATAATCTGCTGCGCCTCCACAGGAGCGCCCTGCAGCAGATCCCGGAACATGGAGGACGTCAGGGTGGAGTCCGTTTTCGTCAGGAGACTGACAGTGCTCTTCAGGGTGGCATCCCGCAGGGGATAACCGGCAGCAGCGGCCGTTGACGCACATTCATGGATCACCGCCTGTGCAAAATCCTGACCTGCTGGCTGGCTGGCGACATCCCCCACGGTTCCGCGCATCAGGCAGCAGATGCTGCCCAGGGCGGCGAGCAGAACCCATTTGTCCCACATGTCCTGCAGGATGTGGGTGGAACACACGGTTTCAAATCCGGGCCCCGACAGGGTTTCCGCAATACTGCACGTCGCTGGCGTCTCACGACCGTCCCGCTCCCCCACGGAAAGCCGGGGGAGAGAACCCGCCTGGACAATGCGCCCCTGCGCATCAAGCTTGCTGACGATAAAGCACGTCCCCCCCATGACCGCGGCAGGGCCAAAGCGGTCTGCCAGACTATCAAGATGCTGCATGCCGTTGAGAAGCGGGACAATCCATGTCTGCGGTCCCACCGCAGGCGCAAAATCGTTCATTGCCGCCATCAGGGAATAGGCTTTTACGCTGAGCAGGATGATGTCGTAGGGACCCTCAATCCCACCGGCCATCACCATCCGGGGGGCGATGGTGACGTTGCCAACAGAACTGATCAGGCACAGGCCCTCGGCACGGAGCTGCTGCAGGCGCCTTTCGCGCACCAGAAAGGTCACGTCATGCCCGGCGCCGGCCATGCGCGCGCCAAAATATCCACCCACGGCACCCGCGCCGACAACAAGAATTCTCGAGCCCATGACGCTGTTTCCTCTCTTTGGTCCGCCTGACGTGTTGCGGTTGAAGGCGAGTTGAAGCGCTCTGGAGGCAGGGGTCAAGACAGGTTCAGAATCTCGATCTTCCGGGGTGCCGGGCCTTGATGCAGGCCGCGTCGATATAGGTCTCGACGACCTGGAGACTTTTGTGCCGCGAGAAGCGCTTCAGCTCCAGGAGATCATACCCGTCTTTTGCCCCCGTGGTGATGGCGCCGCGGCGCAGGCTGTGTCCGCCAAAATCCCCTTCGAGGTGGGTGTCGCCGCATCGCCTGCGGATGATGTCCGTGACCGCCCGGTCCGACAGGGCGTGCGGCCCGATCCTGGGCGGGGCTCCGACGGGAGTGGCGCCCGCCCTGCGGTCCCGCGCGGACCAGATGCGCCGGAAGACCGGACCTTCCGTGATCCCGGCCTGCCGGAGCCAGGTCTCGTATGCCAGAACCGGGCAGTTCCGGGTCAGGCCCCGCGGGATGCCGATCAGAGTACCCTTGCGCTGGGGATCCCCCTTGGACCGGCCCAGCCGGATCTGCATGCCATCCTCGTCCACCGTGATGTCGTCCACCTTCAGTGCGGCAAGCTCGGAGCGCCGGAACGCACCGGCAAAACCGAGCAAAAGAATGGCCCGGTCCCGCGCACCGACCAGATCATGGGAACTGATGGCTTCGACGACCCGGACCAGCCTGTCCCAGGTGAGCGCAGTTTTCTGGCGGGGCAGGGTTTCTTTTGCTTCCCGACGGATGCCAGCAAGGGTTGCGGTCACCATCGGGTGGGCGGTGGGTACGGCAATCTGCGCCAGATGGTGCAGGTAGCGCAGGGCGGCACGATGCAGGTCGATGGTGCTGGTCCTGCGGCCCTGCAGCGCCATGTCGGCCAGATAGGCGGCAACATCCTCGCTGCGGGCCGGCAGGGCGGGCAGGGCATGGCCGGCAGCCCAGCGACACCAGGACCGCACGGCGGCGCGATAGGTGCGCAGCGTGTTTTCGGCCTTGCTGCGGTGCATATAGGCATCGGCGGCCTGACGTGCCGTAGCCAGGCGGCCATCATGTTCGGGGAGGGGCTGTGCCGAGACGACGGAAAACCATTGCGCGACGGCAGCAGCCGGTTGCCCGACGGGCGCAGGGGGCGCTGCGTCTGCCGTCTCGGAACGGGAGCCTACGGACTGGAGCGGCCGGAACCAGGCCAGGAAGCTGGGCACGCCATCATCGATTTCCAGACCGACGGCCAGTTCAAACCCTGATGGGATATCGGCGACATGGTCCTGAGCCATCTGTTGGGCGGCCGACGCATACGGCACGCCTTGGGCGAGGGGGGTATCCGGGGAATAGCTACCGTCCGGCAATTCGATGCCCGCCAGAAGCAGGGGCAGGGGCGGTGTGAAACAGGCGGTCGAGAGGATTTCGCGCCAGCGCGCCGGATCCTGTGTCTCGGCCAGACGCTGCCGCGTCAGAGGGTCAACGCGGGCGTGCAACGCGGCCTGCGCGCGCCTGCTGGAGCCGAGGATCCGGACATCGCTCAGCATGGCAGGCTTGCCCGCGCGTATGGCCCCTGGCCGTCACTTGGGCAGCAGGGAAGGGGCACACAGACAGGCTTGGCGAAAAGGCTCGGAAACAGGCGCATTTCGGGATTTTAGCAGGCATTTTGGAATTTTTCATCTACTTCCGACAAGATAACTTATCGGAAGTAGGTTTTTGATCGGTCGGATTTTGCCTGGCGGGGCAGGGAGCAGGCAGAAAGTCCGGGAAACCGTGCCTTTCAGGGTTAATCTGGCGCTTTTTTGTTCTCAAAAAAACCGTTAACGTGATACGACGTATTGTATGATACGCAAACGCCTTAATATGGTCTGGGTCAGGCGGCGCGGTTTCCCGCTGAGGGTGGACGAACTGCCCGTTTCGAGCGCCTGTCCGCCGCTGGCCCGCAGGGCGTTCGGGGCCGAAAACCGGGGATTCCATCGGAATGGCTGAGACCGGCCGATTGCTGCAGGCGGCGCGGCCGCCGACCGGCCTGTCGCCGGCCACGGCGCGGGCCTATGCGGCCTCCTGGCGCGCCTTTGTCAGGACCCAGCCAGCCGATAGCGGCTTTCCGGTCGGCCCTGTCGCGGTAGCAGCATGGCTGGAGGCCCGGGCGAAGGCCGGGCGGCCGCGGCAGAGCCTGGTGGTGGATCGCGCGGCGCTGACGGCGTGGTGTGCCGCCAATGGCGAGGGCCTCGATGTCACCCTGCCCGCTACGCGGGTGCGCCGGACCGGGGCCCGGGTCGATGTGGCTTCGCTGCTGGCCGCCGCGCGACGTTGTGGCCCCGATTTGCCCGGCCTACGCGACCGGGCTTTGCTACTGCTGGCCGCCACGCTGGACATCGGCGCCGAGGCGTTGGCCCGGCTGACCGTTGAAGACATCACCGACACGACGGACGGCATGACCGTCGCCCTGCTGCGGCCCCGGTCCGGACGCCACCAGCTGCGCCGGTTGCGGCGGCGCCGGGATCCGGCCGTCTGTCCGGTGCGGAACTGGGCGGCCTGGCGCGATGCCGCGCAGCTGCGCTGGGGCGCGGCGTTCCGGGGGATCGATGCGCATGGCACGGTCGGGGATCCGCTTTCGGTGCCGGGGTTCCGGTTCGTGCTGGACCGGGCGCTGGGACGTTCCGATCACCCGCCCCACCGGACACGGTGGACAAAATCCGGGTCCCCGCCAGAGTCCTCAGTCCGGACCGCGGCGCGTCAACGCATGTTGAGACCGACGCCGGACTGGATCCGGACGACGCTCACGGTAAGCGGCCCGGTAGATGCAGTGGCCCGGTTCCGGGTGGCGGCCCGGGGACCGGGGATCATCCCCTGGCAGGTGGATTTTGACTACGAACAGGCCCGCCTGCTGGCGCCGATGGCGGGAAAGGGGGCGCAGGCGGTGACGCTGGCCCGGCTGCTGCGCCAGGCATCCGAACGCCTGCATCGGATCGCCCTACAGCATCAGGCGGCGGCCACGCCCGCCTGTGCCTTTGACCTGCACCGGCTGGTGCCGGTTCCCGGTCCCATTCTGGAAGCCGGGTCGGACTCCCGCGCGGCGGCAGCTTGGCTGCAGGCGCAGTGGGGCACGCCGCTACCGTTGCGCCGGGTGGAGGTCGAAGCCCCGCGCGACCAGCGCATCCGCCGCAGTGCCCGGCTGGTCTACAACTTCTGGTCGGCGGAGTGGACGCCGTGGCAGGCGCTGGAGCGGGTGCGGACGGGGTGGACAGAGCTGGTTTTCAACATCCGGCCGCAGTACGCGCGCGCTGATGCTGGAGAGACTGCTGATGCATCTGGATGAGGACGAAGACCGGGATGATCCGCCGCGTTGGCTGCCGCGCCCGGTTGTGCCCGAGTTCCATGTCGAGGGGTTTGACGGGCCGTTGGACCTGCTGCTGGATCTGGCGGAACGGCAGCGTCTGGACCTGGGCGTGCTGTCCATCGTGGACCTGGCGGCCCAGTTTGTCGAGGAGGCGGAACGACTGGCCCGCACGACGCCGCTCATGCAGCGTGCGGACTGGGTGATCTGGATCGCCCGGCTGGTGTTCCTGCGCTCGCGGCGGCTGTTTGCCACGCAGGCGGAAAAACAGCTTGCCGAAAAAGAGGCGCGCCGGACGGTCGGCCAGATCGAGGGGCTGCTGGAGATGCGCGCGGCGGCGGACTGGTTGGAGGCGCGACCGCAGCTTGGCATATCGGTTTTTGCGCGAGGCGGGCCACGTGCGGATAGCAGTGTTTCTGCACGGCAGGTGACGTATTTCAGTCTAATGGAAGCCTGTCTCGGTACGCTGGAGCACGAATTGGCACGGGTCGAGACATCCGTCCCGATCTATCGGATCGATGTGCCCTCTTACTGGCGTGTGACCGATGCATTGATCCTTATGCGTGAGAAAATAAGGAACGGGACCTTCCGCAATATATGGGAAGAGTGCATACCCCCGATGGACTTAAATGGGCCGAACAAGACCATTGCCCGTCGAGCGGCTGTGGCGGCGATATTTGTGGCTGGCCTTGAACTGGTGCGACAGAAAGAGGCATTGATTGAAAATGTCAGTTTTCCAAGCTGTGATCTGCGTGTACTCACCATAACAGGAATATCCGTTCGATAGGCGCGGGTAGATCGCTGATATGGTCTGATACGCGTGATTGCTCTTTCAGATATGTTTTTAAGAACGTTTCCGGAACACATGTGTGGACATGTGAATGTTCTGGCGCCATCATGGCGCCATGAGCCATACTACAGAAAATTCGGGAGTTCGCGCGATGGACCGGTTCAATCTGCGTCTCTCTACGGAGACGTTTGGTGCGATTGACGACGCGCGCGCAAAAAGGGCTGGAAGAGTGTCTCGTAACACTTGGATAGCGGAAGCGATTGAAGAAAAGCTCGCGCGTGAGGTGGTATCGTTACAAGAAGATGCTGTCAGGTCTGCAGCCAATGCCTAGCTTTTACGAATTTTTTGCTGGCGGCGGGATGGCCCGTGCGGGACTGGGGGCCGGCTGGACGTGCTTGTTCGCCAATGATTTTGATCATAAAAAAAGTCTGAGTTATCAGGCCAACTGGGGGACGGGAGGAGAATTGCGGGTTGGGGACGTCAATGATGTCCGTGTTGAAGACTTACCTGGTGTTGCGGATCTCGTATGGGGTTCATTCCCGTGCCAAGATTTGTCGTTGGCTGGAGGGGGCGCAGGTCTCAAAGGAGAGCGTTCTGGCACCTTCTATCCTTTCTGGAATGTCGTGAGAGAGCTCGTTTCAGAGGGAAGAGCCCCGAAAATTATAGCTCTTGAAAATGTCATTGGCACGCTGACTTCTCATGGGGGACAGGATTTCGACGCTATC
Organism: Novacetimonas pomaceti; assembly: GCF_003207955.1. Taxonomy (NCBI): domain Bacteria; kingdom Pseudomonadati; phylum Pseudomonadota; class Alphaproteobacteria; order Acetobacterales; family Acetobacteraceae; genus Novacetimonas; species Novacetimonas pomaceti. The sequence goes on along the minus strand of NZ_NOXG01000038.1, from coordinate 5,733 downwards.
TGTCGGACTTTTGTCGAGACCGGATATCGGTATGGAGCGCTCGTAATCAACGCCTCATTGTTTGTGCCCCAGTCACGTCCTCGCTTGTTCATGATCGGGGTGCATAAGGATGTGGAAATTCATCCTTCATTGTTATCTCCTGAACCGCTTGACCCGTTTCACACCAATGGATTGAAGAGGGCTGTTCAGGGAATATCAAAAAAGGCGCAAACTCAATTTTTGTGGTGGAATATCCCCACTCCATCGCATCGGCATACAACTTTCGCTGATCTGATTGAGGAAGCGCCTACTGGAGTGCCTTGGCATACAGCCAGCGAAACCGAAAGATTGATTTCGATGATGTCCGCCACCAATCTTGCCAAAGTAAATGCTGCAAAACGTGCGGGCAGGCGCATGGTGGGAGCCATCTATAGACGAACACGTCTTGATGAAAACGGGGCGAAGGTTCAGCGTGCTGAAGTGCGGTTTGACGATATCGCTGGTTGTCTTCGGACGCCGGCAGGAGGTTCAAGCCGTCAGACGATTATTGTTGTTGACGGCCGGAAGGTTCGGTCGCGGCTAATCTCCACTCGTGAAACAGCAAGGCTGATGGGGCTCGAAGATCATTACAAGCTGCCTAAGAATTATAATGAAGCTTATCACCTGACAGGGGATGGCGTAGCTGTGCCTGTCGTTCGTCATCTGGCGCAGCATATCCTGGAACCGCTACTTGGCATGGTTTCCGAAGGGAAACAGGAAGCGGCATGACCATTATTCCCTGTAAACAGAACAAGGGATTGCGCGATCAAATCGAGAGATTTGCCGAAACACTTAAAACAGAAGCGCATAAACTTGGCGATCATGGTTTAGGTGAGCGAGAGTTCTATCAGTCTGGTTTGTTCCGTGGCGCGATAGAGCGTGTCCGTGGCCAGTTTTCGGCCACTATGCGTGGCAAACGAGAGTTTGTTCAGCATGCGCTGAATCATATGGAAGACGGCGGTTTTATTGCTGGATGGGATCTGACAGATAATGCAAACCGTAATGATTATATTGTTCGTCTAAATAGCGGACGTGTTGCTGTTATTGACCTTAAGGGCTGTCTTGATGGGAATAACACGAATATTTTTGAACGACCGCCACTCGCTGATGAGTTTGTGATCTGGAGTATCTGTTCCAATCCTGGTGCAGATCCTCAACGAAACGCTTGGTCGGGCATTCACACACGTCTTAGCGCTGAAATGATTGCGCGGAACCAGCGGGTGGATGGGGTGCTGTTGTGGGATATGGTTTGTGCGACAATTGGTAGACCTTGCCCAAAATCCGTAGACGGTGATCGGTTGACCAATCTTGGTCCTTTTTGTGTGCCTCCTCCGTGTATCTATCTGTTTCCTGAGAATATCCCTTCAATTTCTATTCCTTTCGTTAAAGGACGGGATATTGGAGAAGTTGAAATTCTCGCGGCTTTTAATGCTGCTTTTGGTGGATATGCCGAGGAAATCCATCATGTCGACTTTCGGATGGAAATGCGAGGAAGTGAGTTGATGCGTCAGACAGTTGTGCGACGTGCTGGCACGATAGAACAGGTCTCAGAAATGACGGCAATTCGACGAGTTGAGAAAGATTTATGATGTTATCACAACGAGCAGTATTGGCGGCGTTTGACGATGATTATATTGGCTTGTCAAAAGGGTCTTTATCTCTTGCTCTGATCCTAACGAGGAATGCGGCATCGAAGCAGTTCCCGTTAGATAAAAATTCGTTCGTAACAACAAAAGGTGGGCAAGTCGCCGGATTGGGCGGTGGGGCGGTAAAGAAAATACTTAAAGACCATGGCATTGAGCGTATTCTCTCTAGTGAAGGGGGTAGAACCAGTCGAGGGAATATGGAGAGAATGAATGCATACATTGATGTTTTAAACGATCTGCATTCTCACAATTTATTGGATTTAGACGCTGCGGAGAAATATTGGGTAGAGCGTGCTCAGGCGTATTTTGACGCTCTTCCGTTTACTTTCAAACTTGATCCATCACGCTCTTTACGGGCTTGTGTAAGAGATCTTTTGGCGCAGGCCGTAGAACGTCAACGTGAGGTTTCCGGCACCATGTATGCGGGCGCTGTTATGCAGCATCTGGTCGGAGCCAAACTAGATATGATCACAAAAAGTAGTATTCGTCATCACGGTTTTTCGGTTGCGGATGCGCCATCTAATCGCTCAGGAGATTTTTTGATCGGAGATGTGGCTATTCATGTCACAACTGCGCCTGGAGAAGCGCTTATTCGGAAATGCCAGGACAATCTCAGTTCCGGTTTACGTCCTCTTATTGTGACTACAGAAGATGGGGTAGGTGGCGCCAAAGCACTCGCCAAGCAGGTTGGAGTAGACGATCGCCTTGATATTATTGAAATCGAGCAATTTTTAGCGACGAATGTTTATGAGTGGAGTACCTTTGAACGGGACGCCAGACAGACGGCGGTGAGGGATATTATCGATCATTATAATAAAATTATCGCCGAGTGCGAGAGCGACCCAAGCCTCAGAATTGAATTTGATGGATGAAAGTAGATCCTGTTCGTTCACGAACTATGAGGGCAGTTAAGTCGAAGAATACGAGCCCGGAATTGGTGGTAAGAAAGCTTATCCATGCAATGGGATACAGGTTTCGGCTCCATCGTAAAGATCTCCCTGGCACTCCAGATTTGGTTTTCCCAGGTCGAAAAATGGCTTTATTCGTAAATGGATGCTTTTGGCATGGACATGATTGTCAACGAGGAGCACGGATTCCGAAAAATAACGTAGAGTATTGGACAAAAAAAATTGAACGCAATCGCGCACGAGATAAGGAGACGTTAATCTCCTTGCAAAAGTTGGGCTGGCGTGTCCATGTTGTATGGGAATGTGAACTTAAGGATCATGAACGCCTTCAGGCTGATATTCAGGCGCTCATGGAAGAATAAGACGATATAATATTTTAGAATGAGGGGAGATCATGGCGCGTATGCAAGACACCACATTACTCTTTGATAGTCGTGTAAAATGTTTTTCGTTGATGACGGCCTTAAAAATAGGCGATTATCTCAAGCTAGTAGAGAAAGCTTATGCTGCCCGTGGTGGATTACAACACCAGCGTGAAGCGTTAAAAACGACCACCGCACGACGTATCCGCGGTCGAATGATCTCGGATGTAAAACGTGGCGCGGTATTGCCGCCTGTCGTTATTGGCGTCGTCGTGGATCAGGAAATACTAGAAAAGATCCCTGACTTTAAACCCGACGATGTTATTCGTATGATGAGCGATACGTTGGTTGATTCGATTTCTATCATCGATGGTATGCAGCGTACTACAGCCCTATTAGACGCTATGGATCAAGATCATACTGTTTCAGAAAAAGTCGTGCGAGTAGAGTGTTGGATCGCTGAGAGCACTGATAGCCTTATTTACCGCATGCTCGTTCTCAATACTGGGCAAGTGCCATGGAATCTTAGCCGTCAACTTCAGGTAGTTTATGCCCCTCTTATTAAGGAAATGAAAAAACGTATTAGATTCGAGAGAGTATTAAACCGTGAGAAAGCAGAGCGTCGTACAAAGTCCGGCGAGTATGCGCCTGACGACTTAGTTCAACTTTACATTGCCTTTGCTTTAAAGAAAACGGACGTCGATACTCAAGAAACGTTGGCTGATGAGTTCTCTCGTCTTGATATGACTGATGCTCTTGCTGAAGATCAGTATAACCATTATTTCTATCCCGTCCTGCAGATGATGCTAGATCTCGATAGAGCTTTTTCGCGGCTCGATGATGAAATGCCTGCAGAGACGGAAGAGACTGGCGTGAAGAAAGCCATCAAGAAAGGGCGTAGTATTTTCGATAGTCAACCGGCCCGTATTGGCTTTGTCGTAGCTACTGCTATTGCTATTCTGGGACGGATGGGTATGGAGCGCAAAGCTGATGAAAGTCAAAAGCGCTTGACGGAAATTATTCGCCAAGTAAGCAATTTTATTGCAAGACTCGATGAAATGGACGTCAACCAGCTTACAGACTTCCTGCGACTCGATGTCCTTTCTGAACGACTTTATGGCCAAAAACGATCTGCCGTTGGGCGATATGAACGTGCCTTCTTTGATGCAGCATTCAAAGTGTTGATCGAAGAGAAATTTGACGTGCCGACGATGGAGCCATCTTGGCGAGTATAAGTACATGGTAAATAGATCTCGGATGGAGATGAGCCGTATTATTTTTCAACGCCTCATCAACCATGCTAAAGCTTCTGATACTTTAGTCATGAACGCGGATAAAGGTCGGTATATAAAACGATATAGCGATCCGGATGCCGAACTCATGGCGAAGGCTGCGGTTAGGGATAAACGAACAATCACTCGCCAGATGCGGGCTGTTATGTTTGAATATAATGAGAGGCGGTACTACGCTTTTTTTGGTTTTACCTTTTCTTGCGGTGTCCCATCGCGCATGCCTGAGGGTCTGACAGAGCTTGATGCTACGCCTGGGCTGTTTGCGATTGCCGTAACAGAAACTGACGTGATCGTTCGGGCAACACCCGCTGAAATTCGGGATATAATTGAAGAAGAATACATAGGTCATGATCATTACATAGGTCATGATTTAAATGATGTCGCTAATTTGTTTCCATCAGCAATATTTGTCGAGGCGGATACGAATTATGATTACACGGAGGATATTGATAGAGTAATTGGCGCAATGGTCGCCGCAACGTATATTGATGGGCCAATTGCGTTTGATAAAGATACTCTGGGCGCGGCCGGAGCATTATTCACCAGCGGATCAAAGTTCATCCCTTTCGATAAAGCTTTACAGGGGATCCTTTCGATTTCTTGGAGCGGTTTCTATATCGAGTTATATCGGTGTATAGAGCAGCTCTATCCAGTTCCAAGACTGGTGGATCTACTCCAGGAGTGGTCGAGTTCGCAGTCATTTTGTGACTTAGCTAATTTATTGCAGACTCGTTTAGGATGGCGACCACGTGAAGACGAGTCTCTTATTAAACTCATTGCAGCTTGTTCTGAATCAATTGCCAGCAATCTTATTGCCGCGTTTGACATACAGTTCGACGAGAAAAGCACGCCTTCGGAAATCGCGGGACGACAGGTGTATGCAATGCGAAATGGTCTTGTGCATTTCCGTAACAACCACGGTATTCCTCCTTTATCGGATGAGAGGTGGAATGCCATTATAGTGGCCATGATTGCACTTGTGACAGCAGCTTATACGGAATTTGGGTTGAAGTACCATCAAGGATCGTAATGTTTGACGTTCCCCCGAAAATCTGCCCATTTTAAAGTAGGAGTTGTTAGGCCATTGAATAATGGGACGGGCTGCATAGCTGTTTATGATGAGCATGATGCAGTCTGTCTTTTCTGATCAGGCCTGGTCTGTCTGAGAGTGTCCGATCTTCTGTGTATGATTGATCTGGTCCATGCTTCACGGAAAGGAAGCATGAATGACCATCTCGATGGAAATCCTCGACGAATTGCTGACGGGCGTGGAGCGTCCAGAAGACCTGCTTGGTGACGCTGGGCTGCTGAAGGAGCTGAAAATTCGGCTCATGGAGCGAATGCTGGGTGCGGAGTTGACCGCGCATCTGGGCTATGAGGAGGGCAAGGCTGCCCCGCCGGGCCAGTTGAACCGGCGGAATGGCTCCACGACCAAGGTGCTGAAAGGCCAGGACGGCGCCTTTCCGGTGACGGTGCCGCGCGACCGCGACAGCAGCTTTGAGCCGGA
>NZ_NOXG01000037.1:0-14493 GCF_003207955.1 Novacetimonas pomaceti | reverse complement strand
GCATCGGGTTTTCTTATAGCTTACGAAAATTTCTTTTGTGCAAAACAGACTTTTTCATAATCTAACCCGATGTACAACCCTTCTGTGAGATTTCCGCGTCGACCATCCTGCTCGATATGGTGGGCGCGCGCGCCATCGGCAGCCTTGCCGTGGGGGTATGGTCGTTTGCCATGCTGCTGGGCGGCATGGCGCAGAACATCACGCAGTTCCTGTTCACCCGCGTCCTGCTGGGCGTGGGGGAGGCCCCGACCTTTGGCGTGGGGGCGACCGTTGTCCGTAACTGGGCGCAGCCGCGGGAACGGGGGGCGGTCATGACCATATTGCTGACCGGCATGCAGCTGGGCCTTGCCGGCGGCACGATTGCCGGGGCCTACCTCATCACTTTTTTCGGCTGGCGGTGCGAGTTCATGACACTGGGCGGCATCGGCATCGCATGGGCGCTGGCGTGGTGGCTGATTTACCGCAACCCGAAGGAAACATCGGACGCCCCCCGGCGCAAGCCCATCTCGATCCGGGAAATACGCAACCTGTTCCGTTCATCCTCCTTCGTGGGGATACTGGTCGTGCAGTGTACGCAGAATTACCTGAACTTCCTGGTCATGTCGTGGATGCCGCTGTACCTGATCCACGAATTGCACATCAACATTACCGGCACCGGCAACAGCACGGCCCTGTGCTATCTGGTGGCGGCCGTTGGCGCAGTCATCATCGGGTGCGTCCTCGAACACCTTGTCTTTCGCAACAACATCCATCCGCCTCATCGACGTTTCGTCGTTGCCACCTGCCTTTTCGGGGCGGCGACGATCGGACTGCTGCCGCATTTCCATACCATGACGCCCATCCTGCTTGTGCTGTCTGGCGCGCTGGCCTGCCTTATGGCGGCAAATGGCGCCAATACCGCGCTACTGACCGACATGGTGCAGGACGGGCGGAAAATGGGATCTGTAACGGGCGTTACACTGACATGCAGCAATTCGCTGGGACTGCTTTCGCCCATCCTGACCGGATATATCGTCTCATGGACCGGAAGTTTTGACATGGCATGGTATATGTGCGCGCTGGCGCTGATCATCGCGGCCCTGCTCTCGCTTGCCCTGGTGCGTGCCCCGATCCGGATGGATGAACACGCGGCATAAGAGACTGTCTGGGAATCATAAAAATTCCTGGTGACTGCTTTTCAAAAAGCATGAGCCTTCTTCAATCTGTTGATTGGTGAAATGGATTTCCAGACAATCCATGCAATCCCATGCACATACTCATGGCATGGTTAACAACTGCCTCCGGTCGATGCGCGGATCAGCAGATTTAAAACAGTCAGGCGCGCCACGTCCGGCATTACCGGATCCCCCCAGAACAGCCGGTCACCCAACCATTATAACATAAGAATTACCACATACCTTGCGCATGGACTCAGTTCGCGACCAACGCAACAGGTAACGGAAAGCCTTGACCAGGCAAAAGGTTGAATGTCATCCGGCCATCTTTTCATGCCAGCCTGTGGAATATAAGAAATTCCACACCCCTGCATTGTTAAAATACGCACCTGAATATTTGATTATCCGCATCTTGATGGGTCGAATCCACATGATACAATAATATTTTAGATTATTATTGTATAAGAATAAATTTGACAGGATATATGTCGTGCGTAAATTAATCGTCGTTTGCACAATAGCGTCCCTTCCCTTTGCTGCTGCTGCCCAGGAGGCGGAAACGCCAGAGCAGTATGCCGCCCGCATGGGAGTACAGATTGCAAATGAGGAGTATTCCACACAGGAATACCAGAAGGAAGTCTCCGAACAGGGCGCCGGAGAATACATGAACCGACGCTGCAATGAAATGTTCACAAAAAACACTGCGCTACGGCAACCCTGCATCTCTGCCGCCATGGACCAGGATTTGAAAAATTTCAGGGCGGCAACCGCACAGCAAGCTCCGGCGAAACTTCTTACCTATACATTTCTGGATATGGTCGCGGCAGGGGATACCGTTATAGGCAAGCGCATAGGTGTTTCCGGTAAGGGCGGGTGCAGAATACACGAAAACATATGCTTCATTTCCACTGAAGAGCTGTTGACGGATCCGAACTCTTCCAAAGAAAACTTTGTATCCCTGATGTTTTCAGTGGCTAGTGTTCCCGCCGGTTCCGAACTGCGCAAGCAGATAACCGCCTGTTCCGAGCTTACCAATTTAATATGCAAGATAAAAGTTATCGGAACGGTCACCAGGAATACAAACAATACATATTTAATGGACGCCACAAACCTGGAAATTATGCCCCCCAGCAGTGCCGCGAATGAATAAACAGATCAATTACTGATTCGATAATGCTGCGCCCCGCGCAAGGGGCAGGGTCCATCCCTTCAGGAAGACCATCGCGATATGGATAGCTGACAGATGATATCCTGGCGTTCTGGCGGCTTCTGTTCCACCTGACATGATGATGAAAAGCCCCTTGCAAGCAGCAAGGCGGCTGTCCGGCAGAAGCTGGGTGGGGGATAGCATCATCAGGCTCCTTGACCAACAACCCACCTGCCCCGTCAGGGCGGCAGGAGCCGTTCATTCATGGATTCCCTTCCCCTGCGACCCCGTCGATCACCGGTCGCGGTCCAGTTCGACAGATGAACAGGGCCTGGGATGGGGCCGGTTCTCGGTGGAATCAGCAATCACCACGCCCGCATCCTGACGGGCGGTATAGCACAGTAGAAAATCCGGGTCGCATCTCAATGAAAATCAATGCTTGCATGGATTGCGTTTGCCTTATTTAACGTCTTTTCTGTATGGGTAAAATTATGTTTTATAGCCGGATCAAATTTTTCTTTTTAGGATTACGGAATTTATGCTTGAAGCGTTAACGCTTCCGATTATTGTCGGCGTGTCAGGTCATCGTGACATTCACCCGGGGGCGGTACAGGCCGTAGGAGCACATGTGCGCGACATCCTGTCCGCGCTGTCCAGCCTGTATCCTGACAATTTGTGCGTTCTTTCCGCCCTTGCCGAAGGCGCGGACCAGATGGTGGCGGAAACGGCGCTGGAACTTGGCCTGCCCCTCGTCTGCGTCCTGCCAATGGACCGGGTCGCCTATCGTGCCACCATGACGGATGACGACGCGCGCCGCCGGATGGACGCCCTGTACGATCATCCCCGGACGGCGCTCCGCTTTGCCCTGCCCCCCGTGGAGGCACCGGATCAGGGGGACGTCCTGCAATATGAGCAGCTGGGCGTGTTCCTGGCCCGCCAGAGCCATATTCTTCTGGCCCTGTGGGACGGCACGGATCCCGATCCCCGTTCACGACGCAATGCCCGCCCCCGTAGCGAAAAACGCGGGGGGACGGCCCATGTCGTCAGCATCAGGACCAGCGGCGAGTTCGGCGACGTCGGGGTGGACATGTTCCGGGCAAGCCGGATTTTCTCCTCGCGCCTGCCACGTCTGGAACTCGCGCGCTGTGGACCGATCCTCCAGATCAACACCCCCCGCGCGACCGCGACACAGGACGCCGTGGCGCAGGCCGGAAACGTACGATGGTGGAGCGACCTCAGCACGGAGCAGGCGGGAGGAAAGCTTCCGGACCTTCGGGCCGAACCCCTCTGGGAAACCCTGACGGTGCAGTCGCTGGCCCGGACATGGGCTGAAATCCTGCGCGCCCGGATGCCGCCCGATTTCCGCTTTATCTGCGAAGCGCGTGCCGCCCTGGCGGAAATACGGGCGAGCGCGCCCCATCTGTGCCATGAAAGTGCCGGCTACCTGATGCCCGCCCCTCCGGACGTTTCCTCCTCGAAACCGAAAGAGGCGTCCGGGGCCGAGGCGCCCGGACTTGTGGCGCAGGACCCGAACCTTGGTCGCGTCCGGGACATCTTCGCCGCAGCCGACACCCTGTCGTCGCAGTCGCAGCAGTTCCTTCTGGGCGACTGGGCGCCGGGTCTGCCGTGGAAACGCAGCGCGCCCGGCCGCACGCGGCTTGGCAGCCTCTTCTGGTTTGCCGCGGCCGTTCCACTGTCGGCGATCTGTTTCGAGGTGTACTGCGAATTTGGCAAGAATCCCGCTCTGCTTGCGGGATATGCCGGGATACTGGCGCTTGCGACGGGATTCTACTGGTTGCGGGTGCGTCGCCGCCAGTGGCAGAACCTGTACCAGGACCACCGCGCACTGGCCGAAGCCCTGAGGGTCCAGTTCTTCTGGGGCCTGTCGGGCGTGCCGGTCTCCGTCTCGGATAATTACATGCGCCAGCATGAGGGCGAACTGGGATGGATCCGGCTGGCCCTGCGCGGGCCCTCCCTTCTCGCGATGGCGTCCGCGCTCCGCAGGACGGCGGTACCGCGCCAGGGCGTCCGGCAACACTGGATCGAAGACCAGCGGATATATTTCGACCGGCGGATCAGGCAGTACAAAAATGCCTTCCGGTTTTCGCAATCGGCCGTGCGCCTTCTCATCGGCGCGCTGGTCACGGTGGTGGTCGGGCTGCTGGCGGCGCAGATGATCCTGGGACGGGAACTGTCGGAAGAATGGCCGGAATGGGCGCGGGAAATGCCTTCCGTCATTATTGGCGTCCTTCCCGCCCTGGCGGCATTTTTCCTTGCATTCCGGGAACTGCGGCTGTTCGAGGAACACCTTCATGCCTATGGACAGGCCGCCAGTGTCTTCGACCACGCGCGGCGACAGTCAGAGGATCTGGAGGACATGCTGCAAAAAAATCCCGGCGACCCCTTTGTGGAAGAGGAATGGCGCAACCTGATGATTGTTCTGGGCAAGGAATCCCTCGCGGAAAACGCGGCCTGGATCCAGACACATCGCGCCCATCCCGTAACGGCAAAACTGGGATGACGCGCCTTGACGCGACATGGCTTTCCCCATTTGACGTAGTGACGATTTGAGACACAGGAACATTCGATGTCACAAGAACAAGGTCTGGTTTTCATCAGCTTCTCTTCTCGGGATGGAGAGTTTGCGAACAAGCTGATTACCGACATTGAAAAGCACGGCATTCCATGCTGGATCAGTTCCCGCGACGTGGAGCCGGGCGCCGATTACCAGAAGGCCATCATCGACGCGATGAGCCGCTGCTCCGTGATCCTTCTCCTGTTCAGCAGCAACGCAAACAGTTCCAAGGAAATCGCAAAGGAACTGGCCATCGCAAGCAACCGCAACAAGCCGATCATTCCCGCGCGCATCGAAGATATCATGCCGTCCGGGTCCCTTGAATACCAGCTGACCACTGCCCAGTTCATCGATCTGTTCCACAATTACGACGCAGCACTCACCCGCCTGTGCGCTGCCCTGGAACGGCAGATTCAAATCGCTGGCGGAGCCCCATTGCCCAAAAGCGCGTCCGTTACCTATGCCCGCCCCCCCGGCGGCAAGCGCAACAGGCTGCTCGCGGGGGGGGCGGTCGCAGCACTGGGTATCCTCGGCGCGGGGGCGGCCGTTTTCATGCATGGTTCGGGACATGGCCCGGCAAGGGATGCGACGGAGACAGCACCGGCGCCAGTCGTCCAGCAGACCACGCCAGCGCCTGCACCTCTCGCGCCGGCCCAGCCTGCTCCTGTCCAGTCCGTCCCAGCCCAGTCCGCTACAGTCCAGCCTGCCCCGGCCCGACCTGTCCCGGCTCAATCCGCGCCTGCCCAATCTGCGCCGACGCCCGGTCCTGCTCCCGTCGAACTGGACCAGCCCCCGGCTTCTAGCCCCCAGACTCATCCTCCGGTCCCGGCCGATACCTCAATGCCAGATACGGCCGGCCAGTCTTCTGATTCATCCGATCAGGCCGTGGCGCGCCTGATGAAAATGGAGCCGGGGAACAGGATGTCAGCAGCGGCATCCGTCCTTGGGGGCGAGGAGAACCAGCTTTCCTACTCACAGGCCAGCCGCCTGCTTGACGGGGAGACTGCGGGCGCGCGTGGGGAATTCATCCGGATTCTCCTCCCCCATCTGGCCAAACCCATTCCCGTGGCTGTGGCGAAGTCCTTTCTGGCATCCACGGACAGTTATCGGCACGATGCCCTCAAGGAACTTCTGCCGTCGCTGCCTGAACAGATAAGCGGCGATGAGGCAATCCTGTTGCTCGGCGACATGACGGCAGACACGCGCAGCGATGCCATCGATCTGCTGATGCATCGTTCGGCCGGCAATATTACCCCCGATCAGGCCCTGAAGATTCTGAACAATACGGACAGTGCATGGGCCCAGACCCTGCACATCATCGTGCCAAAGATGCAGCGTCCCGTTTCGGCCCCCGATCTTGTCCGGCTTGTCGGTGCCACGAGCGACGGATTGCGTGAGAATGCCATTCGGTACCTGCTGCCTGTCATGCCCCAGAAGCTGACGCCCGCGGACGTCGACAACCTTCTGATGGATACCAATTCGCAACGCGTGGACAGCATTCGCCTGATTGCGTCCCATCTCCCCGCCGGAATGGAGGTCAAGGACGCGGTCATGCTTATGAATGGCACCACGGAGGGAGGACGCAAGACCGCGATTGACGCATTGGTACCGCACCTGAAGCATGGGCTGAGCGGCCAGGACGTGGCACCGCTGCTGGATCAGGCTGACAGTTACTGGGCCGAGTCGGTCACATCCCTCATGCCGGTTCTGGCCCGGACGCAGACCGTGCCGGATATCCTTGTCCTTCTGGGTAACACGCAGGAAGGCCGACGTTCGTCAATCCTGCATACGATCCATAATATGCTGCCGTCCGGGATCAGCGTCCAGGATGCACAGAGCATATTGGACAGCCTGTTTTCGTTGTATGCGGATGGCCTCGAAATCCTGATACCTCATATGGCCCCGGTGCGTGCAGCGGACATCCAGACACTCGTCAGTCCCATCGACGTTCCACAGACGCAGGCCATGCTGGCCAGCCGGCTTCGCCAGATCCGCTGACCATTGCCTCCGGTCCGGTCGCTGCAAGCCTGTCACAAGATGGTGAGCATTCCTTCATCGGAGTATCCGGGCCTGTCCCGGTGCTCTGGATGATGGGAAAGGCTTTACAATCATATCCATTGAAACTTTTCGGAATCATAACGGAGTTTCCGGGCAATATTTTTCCGGAAATGTCCCGGAAATATCGCCTTTTGAAAAAACGACCTGTCCCGGCAGCATTCGAAGCCGCTTTATTTCCATCCAGTAACGGGATTTCTGAGGGACCGCCGATCAAGGCGTGAGGTCGTTCGATATAACGCCTCGGGTCATCCTGTCCCGCAAATCATGTCGTCGCCGTTGCGGATTCCCGTGCATCAGGATCGGATACGGGATGACCATCTGCCATTTTTTCATGATATATCAATAGGATATGATTTTCCCGCACCATTCCCTGTTGCCGGGCCAATCACGACGCCCGCTGGGCATGGTCTGGCACGACACGCGGTAACGGAGCTGTTGCGGGTCATCCACGCTTCTGGTACTCCACCGATCAACCATCAAGAGTCAAGCCTGTGCCTGACAACAATCCGCTCCCGGCAAGATGGTGCCTTCACATGTGTGAAGGGATGTGGCCAGACCAACAGGAACGGCCACGACCACGCTCATCTCGTCACTATGGGAGCGCCGCGCCCGGAAAGGACCATGAGCGTGCGCCAGCAGTTTGCAAGTGACAACTACGCCGGAATCTGCCCCGAGGCGTGGCAGGCCATGCAACAGGCCAATGCCGGCTCCCTCCCCGCTTATGGCGAGGACGAATGGACCGTCCGCGCCGCCGATGCCTTCCGCAGCCTGTTTGACACGGATTGCGAGGTCTTTTTTGTCTTTAACGGCACTGCCGCCAACTCCCTGGCGCTGGCCTCCCTGTGTCAGTCCTATAACAGCGTGATCTGTTCCCCGTTTGCCCATGTGGAAACCGATGAATGCGGCGCCCCGGAATTTTTCTCCAACGGCTCCAAACTTATGGCCGCCCGCACGGACAGCGCCAAACTCAGCCCGCAGGACGTGCGCACCCTCGCCACCTGCCGGACGGACATTCACTACCCCAAGCCCCGCGCGGTCACCATCACCCAGCCCACGGAAACGGGAGAGCTTTATACCCTTGAGGAAATTCGCGCCCTGTCCGCGACCTGCCGGGAACTTGGCCTGCGCCTGCATATGGATGGTTCCCGCTTTGCCAACGCATGCGCTGCCCTTGGCTGTTCGCCGGCGGACATGACGTGGAAATCCGGCGTCGATGTCCTGTGTTTCGGCGGCACCAAGAACGGCATGGCCGTGGGGGAAGCCATCCTGTTCTTTGATCGCGCCCTGGCCGAAGGGTTCGATTACCGCTGCAAGCAGGCGGGGCAGCTGGCCTCCAAAATGCGCTTCCTGTCCGCCCCCTGGGTCGGCCTGCTGGAAAGCGGGGCATGGCTTCGCAACGGCGCGCACGGCAATGCCTGCGCTGCCCGCCTGGCGGATGCGATAAAGGACGTGCCGGGACTGGAACTGATGTTCCCGGTGCAGGCCAACGCCCTTTTCCTGCGCGCATCGGAAAAAGTATTCACCGCCCTGCGGGAACGCGGCTGGCGCTTCTATACCTTTATCGGGGGGGGCGCGCGCTTCATGTTCGCATGGGATGCGGATCCCGCCCGCGTGGATGAACTGGCGGCGGACATTGCTGCCTGTAGTGCATGATCCGGGGGCATTTCCTCGTAATTCAGGCTTTTCCATGCTGGTCCCGCCGGATCCGGATATTGCGGCAACCGTCGTATCCGCCCTCTCCGGCGTATGACGGGCGGCTCATGCGTGACAGGGCCGCCCCTCCCTCTTTTTCACGAACATCCGCGCCATAGCGTCGCATCAGGTACGGGGACCGCGATGCTGATCGGCGACAAAGACATCACCGATCTCGGTCGCCGTGCGCATCAGCAGTAATCGCAGGGCTCTTAATCTCACGCCCGGGATCAACTGGTCACGTTGCGCAAGCCGGAGAAGCTGATCCTTGAGGGACATGGCCAGCTGTCCGGCATCATCATCGACGAGGCCGAGGGCTGCCCGTCGAGCAGTACCTATCGCTCACGTTTCGGCAGCCTGCTCCGGGCCTACGCGCTGGTTGGCTTTTCACCTGCTCGCGATTATCGCTACCTTGAAATCAACAGGAAACTGCGCGCCCTTCATCCCACCGTGATCGCCAAGATCATCTCGGGTATCGGGTCGGTCGGTGGACGCGTCACCAGCGACCCATTGACCGACCTGCTGACGGTCAATGACGAATTCACCGTCTCGGTCGCGATCATGCGCTCGATCCTGACCCCGGCCGGGACGCTGCGCTGGAAGCTGCGCCTCGATACAGCACTCAATCCCGATCTTACCATCGCTGCACGCATGGATGAACACAACGACCGGACGAGGGATTTCTATCTCCTGCCGCGTCTGGACATGGGGGAAGCCGTCCTGAGGCTTTGCGAACATAACGGGCTGTCACTTGATGCCTATCGCTTTGACACGCTCGAGCGCTTTTACCGGATGGCGGCACGCGCCATCGTGCCGAGGGCCGCCTGATGTCGGCCCGCCCGGCCCAGCGCGTGGAGATGGTTCCGGTGGAAAGGATTACCATCCTCAATCCCCGCATTCGCAATCCCAGGCTGTTCAGGGAAATTGTCGACAGCATCGCACGGATCGGGCTCAAGCGGCCGATTACCGAAGGTATCTGTCCCGAGGCCATCGATCTTCTCAAGGATCGGCATATCCCGATCGCCACGTTCGTGGAATTAAAGCGGCTGAAGCCGGTTCGACAGATCGAGGCGGCAATGGCCATGAATTCGATGAATAAATACAGTGTCTCCTACGCAAAATCCATCGTCGCCGCAACGCGGGAGGATCTTCTGGTGGCAACGCGACGCAGGCCTGCCCGCGGCCTGACCGAAACCCAGATCGCCATAATGGAACGAGAATCCGCCACGCTTGATCGAGAGTTCAAGATTATCGAAAAGGACTATGGCCGCGATCATCTCGTCCTGACGCTGGCCGTCGGTTATATTCGCGCCCTGTTGGGTAATGCGCGGGTTGTCCGCTATTTAGCCCAATGTCATCCCATGATCCTGGCGGAATTCCAGAAGATCGCACAATTTCAGGCTGCGTCATAAATCATAAAAACACGTCATCACGGAACAGATTGCTCATGCTGCGCCGGTTTCCGATGAAATCGAAGTCGACGAGGGCTATTTCGGTGGACATCGCAAAGGAAAACGAGACCGGGATGCCGTCGGAAAAGTGGACGTCTTAAGCCTTCTGAAACGGCATGGCCGTGTCCATGCCATCATGATTCCCAATGCCGGACATCAGACGCCGGGGCCGATGAATGGCAAGTTCGTCGCCGAGCGTGAAGGTGCCGGACCCGGGGCGTTAGGGAATGAATGGGTCATGGTCCTCTCCCCTGTTTCCCGACGGGCGAATGGTTGGGGATCAGTCATTCCGTCAGGCTGCGAAGCCGCCATCAATGTTATATGCAGCCCCCGTGATGATGCCAGCCTCGGGCCCGGCAAGATACGCGACCAGCCCCGCGATCTCCGCGCCCGTGGCATGGCGTTTGATCGCCATAAAGTCGTGCATCACGTCCTTCAGCGGACCATCGGCGGGGTTCATGTCGGTATCGGTGGGGCCGGGCTGGACGACATTGACGGTGATGTCGCGCGCCCCGAAGTCACGCGCCAGTCCCTTGGCCATGCCTTTCAGTGCCGCCTTGCTGGCACTGTAGGCCGCAAGCCCGGTCATTGGCATACGGTCGGCATTGGCTGAGCCTATGAAGATGATGCGGCCCCCATCAGGCATGGTCCGTGCGGCAGCAACCGCTGCGTGGTAGGGCGCGTGGATATTGATGCGGAAAAGCCGGTCAATGACATCCGGCGGCATGTCCAGCGGGTCACCCGCGCCAAGAATTCCGGAATTGACGACCAGCACGTCCAAGGGGCCGAGCGAGGCGATCAGCGCGATGAGGGCGTCCCGATCGCCACTGTCGGCGCGCAGGACCCTGCTTCCGGTCTCGGCCGCCAATGCCTGGGCGTCGTCAGGGGACGACAGATACGTGAAAACGACTTTCGCGCCATCCGTTGCGAAGCGACGCACGATGGCGGCGCCAATCCCGCGACTGCCGCCCAGCACGAGAACGGATTTACCATGAAAGCTGGTCATGATCGTGTTTTCCTCAACGCCAGAATTTCCGCCAGCCTGTCGAAGGCTGGCTGGTAGATGTGTGTCGGCATCCGGGCCTCCATGCTGGCTGCGTGTTCGGCAGCCGCCTCAAACTGGCCGCGCCAGCGGATAAACGTGCGATCGCCATTCGTTATGGGCAGAAGCGTGATGGTCGAGCGGTAGTTCCGGATCGGCAAAGCTGCTTCAATGATCGAGAACGTTACCATATGATCCACGTCGGACAGCGCCAGAAGCTGTTCACGGATGACCCCGACATCGCCCATTTCAACACGGCGGATTGCGCCGACACGGTCGCCGGGATCATCGCCTTCGATCACGCAGCTTTTCACGCCCGGCAACCAGAGACCAAGGGCGCCGAAATCACGGATCAGTCCCCAGACAGGCGAAACGGGTGCATTGAGGACGCTGCTGGCCATAACGTTGATCATACGGACTCCCCCTGCCCTTTTCTGTGTGGGATCAAAGCGACTGCCCTCCCGTCACCTCAATGCGCTGGCCATTTACCCAGTGCATGTCGTCAGACAGGAGGGCACGGACTGCGGCCCCGATGTCGTCGGGCTGACCGACACGCCCCAGCGGCGTGATCTCTGCGAGGCTTTTGTTGACCGTGGCATCATCACGGACCAGACCGCCGCCAAAGTCCGATGCGACCGCACCGGGGGCGACAGCATTGACGGTAATGCCCCGCTCGCCCAGTTCTTTTGCCATATAGAGCGATATGACTTCGGTCGCGGCTTTCATGGCCGCGTAGGGCCCATGATCCGGCAGGTAGAAGCGCGTCGCGGCAGAGGTGATGTTGAGAATGCGGCCACCATCACGGATCAGGGGCAGAAGGGCTACCGTCAGCAGGTACGGACCCTTGAAATGGATGTTGTACTGATTGTCGAGTTGTTCTGACGTCGCGGCGTCGAAACGCGTGTGGATGATGTTGCCCGCGTTCTGGACAATATAATTCAGTCTCCCCTGCCCGAACTCATTTGCAAGAAGGGTTTTGACCTGCCCTGCAAACTCCGTGAATGACGTATGGTTCGCGATGTCCAGTTGCAGCATGCGCAGCTTGGCGTCCTTCTGGCTGAGGGCAGTTTCGGCTGCTTTCGCCTCGCCTTCATTGGCGTGCCAGGTGCCGATCACGCTGATGCCAGCGGCCGTCAGATGCTTCGCGATACTGTAGCCGATGCCGCGATTGGCGCCCGTGACGAAGGCGATTTTTGATGTGCTCATGACCGGGTTCCCTGAAGAGGCATGCCGTCGCGTTCCGAAGACACCATTTCCATACCGACCGATCCATAATAGGGACACGAAGCAGGGTCAAGGATTTGTGGACCGATCGATATAGAATATTTGTGCCGTCTCGCCGCTGTCAGTCCGTCAGCTTTTTCTTAGGCCGCTTTGCTGTTCCCCGTTTCACCGCATTGATATCCCACAATGTCAGGAGAGACGTGACGGCAGCATCCAGATCGTCCGAAGCCATCCCGTCCCGGGCTTCGCATGTCATGCCGTGGAAAAAAGTCGTGAGAATATCGGGCAGGACATCTGTCGCCGCAGATGCTTTCAATTCGCCATTGGCGATGGCACGCTCTACGCAGGCTCTGATACCTGTACGCGTACGCTGTCGTTCCGCCGCAAGGAGAGCCTGAACGGGTTCGTTTTCGGGCGAGCAATTGCTGGCACCGGACACGACCAGGCATCCGGTCGGGTGTGCGCGGGCAGACTGCATGCGCGCCGAGCCGCGCAACGTCCGTTCGATGGCCTCGCGCGGTGACAGGCTTTCGTCCCATAACGGCGCCATGACCTGCCCATACGTCGCCAGATAATGCTGCACGACTTCGCGGAACAGGGCTTCCTTCGAGCCGAACGCAGCATAGAAGCTTGCGGGGGAAATATTGCCCATGCTGGCCTTGAGCTGGGTCAGGGAGGTCGGCTCATACCCCTGCGCCCAGAACAGCGTCGTGGCGGCGTCAATCGCCCTGTCGCGGTCAAACTCACGGGGACGCCCGGTCCGCGCCATGTCATCGCTCCTTCCGAAAGACTTTTATATTAAGTGATCCAGAAGTAATTGCCAAGATTGGCGTCCTCTTATATGCGCATCGACCGATCCATATGTGAGTGCCGCGTGACTCCGATCATCACAATGTCCAAGAACAAAACCGATGAGCGCCTGCCGGTCTCCCGGCATGGGAGCAGGACCGTGCATATTCAGATCGCACGGCCACGCAATCTGAGCAGCGGTGAGGTGGCGCTGTTCGGATTCGCCGCTTTCGCTGTAGGATCGCTGCGATGAGGAGCCATCCTGCTATTCGGCGAACCCGAGACGCATCTCTACCCGCAGCCGCACGACCGACATTACCTGCCGCAGACGCTATCCCCGCCGCACCGCTCTGCCCGGCTGCTAGCGGACAATGCCGTTGCCGCCGCTGATATCAGCTTCGGAACCAACGCTAAGAATGGTCGAGACCAGGCCGGCCTTGAACACCTCGCCCCAATAATGGTTGTTGGTCTGGTCCTGCAACCCGGCAAAGACCGCCGCATCGGCAGCCGGCTCGTTCTCAAGCACGATCGAATCCCCAGCCCCGCGCATCTGCCGGATCCAGACCAGCAGCACCCGCTTCTGGCCATAGGTCTGGGTGAAGACCTGATCGATACGAAACAGGTTACGCCGCGCAGTTCCACACGCTCGTACACGGTTTCCAGCGTTTTGACTAGTTCGACCCGATGCGACAACAACCCGTGCTGCAGGTTGATCGCCGCCAGCGGAGCCGGAAGATTGCGCAGATATGGGACAGGATTTTCGAGATGCTGACGGCTGATCGGGACAATCAGTATCTGATGTTCGATTCAACGATCGTTCGCACCCATCAGCAGGCTGCAAACGGAAAAGGGGGAGCAAAAACCAGGCGCTGGGGCGTTCCAGAGGTGGTCGGACGACCATGATCCATATGCTGGCCGATACGCAGGGCCGCCCGCTGCGCTTCATTATTACAGCCGGACAGGTTGGCGATGTCACCCAGGCGCAGGCTCTGCTCGCGGGTCAGAAAGGGGCTGCTGTTATTGCCGACAAGGCCTATGACAGCAATGCATTACGCGCCCTTGTCGCTCAGATGATAGCAGAAGTTGTCATACCTTGCAATCGCACCCGCAAGATTATCGTCCCGCACGATACCAGAGCTTACAAGCTGCGCAATCGTATCGAGCGCGGCTTCAACCGCCTACCGGACCAGCAATCTGTCCCTGCCCATAAGATACTGGAAACTGCAACATGGCGCAGGGTCAGCTGGCGTCGCGGGACCAAAGGTGGCCGGACGGCCCAGCATATGCCCGGGGAGGAAGCCTGGCTGATTGGCGAGCACCGTTCCACCGGAGAACGGAAATACTATCTGTCCAACCTGTCT
>NZ_NOXG01000036.1:0-14686 GCF_003207955.1 Novacetimonas pomaceti | reverse complement strand
AAGCAGAATATCGTCAATATTCCAGATCGGGCTCCTGTGGGATGACTGAATTCTACAAAATGACCCGAAATTGCCTCAAGTGTGAGAAATCCGCGTCGAACATCTTCCTCATGAACATTCACCATCTGATCATCCTGACGTTCGGGTGATGCCTGGCTGCCTTATGACAAAGCCGGATAGGCCGGGCTGATCAGTCAGACCTTGGCCCCTTTTGCTTTCGTGCCGGTCTTCCGTACCGCACGCGGTCTCGCTGAAGTCTTGGAACCCGGCGTTTTCTTTGGCGATGCCGCGGAAGATCCGGTTTCAGTTGCCGACGACCTGGATCGCTTCGAAATCGTTTTTTTGGGGGGTAATACAGCCTCAGCAGTGTCGACCGATATTTCTTTCGCTGCACTATCGACAGAAGGTGCTGCGGGTGCCTCGTCCACGGGAGCGTTCGGGGGCACCAAAATCTTACGTCCAAGGCCCGCGTCTCGCGCCAGAGCCGCCCGCATTTTGGCATACTCCGGAGCAACCATGGGATAATCCTTAGAAAGCTGCCATTTCTCTCGGTATTGCGTTGGCGTCATCCCATACCTTGTCTGCAGGTGACGCTTGAGCATTTTGAGTTTTTTGCCATCTTCCAGACAGACGATGTATTCAGGAAATACCGACTGCGCGACTGGAACTGCGGGCTGCTGGGCCGGAATGCTGCCGTTTTTCTCTGGGACCGGTGTTGTTTCGCGGATAGCAGCGTAGACATCACGGATAAACGCCGGGACGTGTTCTGTCGGCAGAGAAGTATTGGTATTGCCGAGATGCGCTGCCACGATGTCGCTCATGGCAATTACAATTGCCGGGGATAGGTCGTCTGATTGGTCCATGATAAAGCCTCTCCGCTATATTTTTACCGAATAATATTGCCGGAGTGTAAGTCTTTATGCAATCGGCAAAATATGGCGTATCGAAAGCTGAATTATATATTGCGTTACGTTGCCTACATCGATCACATTGCACCATGAGCATCAAGTTCTATGCAAATTGTAAGCGGCGAAGCCTGCCCCTGATTACGCTATCAGACGGCGTAAACTGGCTCCTGCAGCGGGCCTGGCACGGAAGCTACGACTCACCTCAATGTCGATGATAAGTTTTTTAGTCCGAATATATCCATCCACGAATTTTCCATGACGTGGTGAGCGGATACAGTATTTATCTCTATCACCTGTCTGATGATCACACCGGGTTACCCCTGCAGGTAATGCAGCCAGTCATGGCTGTGTAACTATATAGCCGCGTTTCAGGCGATAACGGATCATCGCGGTCAGAGCATTTACCGCGGCGCCCTCGTCCGGATAAAGATCTACGCGCTGGGTGCCAGCTGTCCCGATCCTGCCCCAGTTGCGAACAAGCGCGGCACCACCGAACAGGTCGGGCTGAACTGACAGTCCGTAATACCGCCACTCATTGAAGCTGGGTTGAATACGGCGCAACTGGACAGATAGCGGGAACAGTCCAAGTTGTATTGTTTTCCCTGGGGGAACGGCGCTCCTTGATCTTCTGGATGTCATATTGGTCCTGCGCATCGCATGATGCTAACATGATCTATTATCCAAGTACAGATATTCTGAACTTATTTGAGGCTTTTGCCACTCCGCTGGAGCATGCATGGATCATTTCCTGCGACCTATAGGTGGGATGGTACGATGCGGATGTCTTCCGATACGTCAATCATTCAGCATATTGGTGGTTGCCTCAAACCATGACCCGGTCGAGAGATGACGTAGAAGACGCTTTTTCTCGCCACTCAGGCGTGACTGTCATTCGATCAGCCAGAAAGTGCAGTGCATGTTTCAAACATGCGGTGCCCGCAGAATATTGACGAAACACTTGGTAACAATAATGAGATATACGTTACAACAAGACGGAATCGTGTAGATTGAGCATCCTGATCATGATTCCGTGGAGCCAGGTGACCAGATTAAATCACGACGGAAATCGTCAATAATAGCAAAGTATATCAGGCTATCTCGTTCCAGAACTCCGTAAGAAGCATGATAATGGTGCATTTCGCTGCTTCAATGTGTTCGTCTTGAGCCATGTGGGGATGACATGAAGTTTGATGAACTTCGCTCGCGTTTCGAGCTTATCGATGACGAACCATCCGGACAGCTATGTTTGACGCTGGTTCAAGCGGTTTTAGCGCTTAGATGCAATATTGAATATATCGCTTCTCCCGCGAAAACATCAACTGCCAGACGTGAGCAGGCAAAATCACTGCACCCCATTCTGATGCTTTGCCACGAAAAAGGCCGTCAGTTGAAAAACGACCACCCGAATTCCCATTATTTGCAACTCCGCGTTGATATTCTTGTAAAAATGATAAGCGAGATGTCGGTCGACGAGTTAGGAAGCGAAACAGGAGAGACGTTTATTCTCTCCCCGATCAACCCTGCTTTTGAAAATCCCCTGTCTCGAGAAAGGGGGAACGACAAGGAATGATTTTTTAATCGCAGTCGCATGATCAGGGCGTACAGGACATAGGTATTGTCCGGAGTCCGCCATGCGCTGTTTCTACGTGTTGCCATTTCTCCTGCTCATGCACGCGCCAGCGCGAGGACAGCAATGCTCTGTGTCTACTCCGATTGGGTCCAGGAGCGACACCATAGGGCCGACCCTGGAACATGGTGATAAAGGTAGGACCGATGCAGTCGCCCACCTTGGAATCGCAGGGGCCAACATCGAAAAACTACCCGATCTTCATGGCTTCGAAACAGGCATCGCCCATATCCGAAACGAACTCCTCGTCTTTTTCGCCCCGGAAAGCCACGCGATCGTGCTTAGCGGCACGCTGATCCCGGTACCTTACGACACCCTACGTTCTCTGGCCGGATCGCGCGCCCACGATCTCGCACCGGTCGATGGCATCAGGGGAATGTTTGTTCGGGCGGATAACCGTTTTCAGGTCGTCTATGCGACCCCGGATGGCAAGGCAGCAGTCGCGGCCCGCATGTGGGGCGCCACTGGACAGGACATCACGAAAAACCAGATCAGGGACATTCCCGGAGCCGTCCCAGAAATCAGTATCTCTGGCCCTTCATCCGACGCTAACGAACAGTCCGGGCTCCAAGGTCTCTCGGGAGGCCTTATAGGGACACCTTCAGCCCCGGAAGTCATCATGTTCATAGACCCGCAATGTATCTACTCGATGAAGGCGATGCATATCCTTCAGCCCGAAATCGATGCGGGGAAAGTTCGCCTGAAAATAGTCCCGCTGTCATTGCTTGATTACGAGGATAATGGCGCCAGTACCGTCAATGCGAGAGCCATGCTGTCGCTTCCGGCAAACGAGATGGCCCACGCGTGGGTCAACGGTCATCTAAACCCGGGATTGACTGCACCTGAACCGGATAGTGGGGAGAAGCTTGCCCGTAATACCGCGATTGCACGGCGGATAGGGCTCACAGGGACACCGACCTTCGTCTGGATGCACCGCAATGGCGGGATCGGGCGGCTCGACGGAGTTCCCAGGGACGTCGCCACGTTCATCAGATCCGTATCGCAATGAAGGCACGACAGGATCAGACCGGTACCCGGCGTTTCTTTGCAAGAACGCGCAAGCTGGCCCGCCTGGTGATTGGCGATCCACGTACATTGGTCGCCTGGTCCGATGTGACGAGGAATGCCGCGCTGATTGAAGCCCTTGGGAAGGCATTACTGAAGCCTAAAGCCGGTATGCAGGACCCGCAGGCGCCAGACGGTACCCCTATTGATATCGCCGCGATCGCTGTCGAATATGGCGTCGAACCCCACGTTGTGGCGATTTTGCTCGATCAGAGACAGCATGAGACATACAGACGGGCGCTTGCTGCCAGTATGCTCGCTGTTGTTCTGGTTCTTGGCTGGACCGGAGAAATGCTCCTTTCCCACTGGAAAGGCAGCCAATTCCTTGCTGCGCTGGAGTTCGCGCCCTTCTGGACATTTCTGACACTCGTGGCGTTTCAGAACGCGTGGCTCAACTGGCAGATCCGCGAACGCCGCCTGGGTTCCGCTCGCCAATTTGTCGCCACCGCCGACAGCCTCATTCCCCGCAGGCCGTAACCGCAAGTCCATCTGCATTGCGCTGGTGAATAGATAGGATCGGCGGAGCACTCAGAACGTGCCGGGAGGCGCGTTCTTGTCGCCGCCCTGAGCGCCTGTTGCCCAGGAGGCATGTTCGTAATCCTCGCGCCCCGACATCGCCCGTGGATCATCAGGCCGGACGATCGTACCGGCGCGATCGTACGTAGGGGGTGTCCAGATTACACGTGTCGATCCGTAGGCCGCGTGCGGATCATACCGCGCATGCCTGGTTGGGGGAGCCTTTGGGCCATGCGCGTGGGCAGCAGATGACACGTTGCCGGTGCTGCACGCCGGAAGCCCGACGGAAAGGGCAAGAGGCAGAATGAAATATTTCACGAATGGTCTCCCGCTTAGAGGAGGCCATCCTGACCAAGGATCTTGCGACTAGGACTGTCGCTTTCTCCATTCATTTTCCATGGAAAGGTAACCCCATATCCGTCTTTCCATAGTCTCGGCCTTGGTCGTCAGTGTAGCATGGTCATCGCTGAGTCGGCGGTAATTGACACGGGTGGCCTCAAGATCTCGCGCCCGGTCTTTTTCTTGTTCCCTTGATATTTTGAGATCGTTGGCGAGCTGCTCAGCATGAGCACTCGTCCGACAAAGATGGTCTTTCAGTTCTTTGATCTGGGATTCCAAGCCATGAGCGTAGTCTTTCCAGTCTGCCAACTGGCTTTCGAGTTTATCGGAATGAGCATTCGCCAGATTAAGTGCTTCGGTCAAGCGACTGATTAACCGAACCTGCTCTTCGAGTTCGTTAAAATGCGGCGGAGCGGCGCCATGAAGGGCTTGTCGAATATTGCGTTGCAAGTTCTCGCTATACTGACACGACATGCGTCCGAGTATGAAGCCTGCCGGGCCACTCATCCCATTGCCACCAAACATTTCATGCCCTCCATGAGTAACGCATTATAGAATCTTTTTCATTGTTGTATCTACAGCTTTATTTGCCCCCATATATATTTGCTTACTATTTTTATCGTCCATAGGCTGGGTCGCAGCTCGAGCGCTTCCGCCAAGCGACTGCTGAATCGAGAGCAACGTGCCTGCCATACCGACAACGGCGGCGTCCCTGCTGAACTGGTCGATATCAACGCGATCCACGTCACCAAATCCGATCATGGCGGGAACCCGCTGGGGCAGGATCGAGATCATCCTGAACGAAATGAACGCCAGGGTGACGTGAATCATGACAAACAGGCTGACCAGAACAATCATACCGAGGAAGTTGCTGACAATCCAACCGTTTGACAGCACCAGTCCGGCAGCAATGCCGAAACACATGTGGATCAGCCACGACACTGAATCAAATATAAAATATCCAAGGAAAAGTCCGAACAGCATCAGCACCGGCCGGAAGATGACATTGAACAGAAGGGCATAACCCTGTTTTGCATGACCGTGCAGCCCCTCCCCGTTCATGGTCATATGCGCGAGCATCCACAGAGGCGCTGCAATCACGGACTCACAGACCATGATGAACCATCCAGCCACGGCAAACATCCACATGACAAACGGGATCATCGGGATGACATAGGCGATGGTGAGGCCTGGCATAAGCATGGCGAAACAGCCGCCGATAATCGGCGCGCCAAAAAAGTGCATCAGTGCGTGCCCGGCCCCTGCCGCAACGGCACCTTCAGGATTTCCGCTCAGAAGCGACAGCACGCCAATACCGACGGTGCCGGCCGTAGAAGAAAGAACCGACGCAGTGCCCATGGTGAGAAGGGCGGTCGTGATCATCCAGTTGCCAAGTGACATGAGATTGCCAAACGGATCCGTCCAGTAGCCGTTCGTACCGGACGGCTCGATAAATCCGGTCACGATCTGCAGGGCGTAATCATTCAGGTGCAGGGCGCGGAACAGCTGGTCGAGCACACCCGCACCGTCTCCGCCCGGTATCGCTCCTGTGTACAGGTCAGCATTCCCGCCTGGCGCGGTCACGCCATCCTGCGTTGCAACCATGCTGTCAATGTTCTCCATAAAGGTGTCCGCAGACTGCACCAGGGGCGCAATGTCCGAGGCAAGATAGTTTCCGAGACCGGAATAGGATGGCGTGGTGATGGTTGGCGTTGCGGTCATGAGAGACAGGGTCTGGCCATTGAGGCGCGCGAATTCGAGATAGTAGGCTCCTGCGCCAGTCCACCCGAGAGTATCCATCTGGCTGCTGGTGTTGACCGCATCTCCGTTCGTCGAAATTCCCCATTGGTGAAGCGCGAGCGTCTGATTATTGACCGTGTCCTGAAGCTTCGAACGCAGTTGTGCCGCCTGCGTCGTGAGACGCGACGCATAATCGTTGGTGGCATTGACGATGATGGTCATGAGTGGGGCCAAGGACGTTGTCGTTTTGGTCTGCCAGTACTTCTGCGCCACCTGTTCAACCTGGCTGCGAATGTCGCCAAGGATCACGGAATCAAGGACCTGCTTTTGCATACCCGCCTGGTCGACCTGGAAACCGGCCAGATTCACTGCGTCAGTATTGGGCGCCTGCAGACTTACGGCCCCGCAAACTGGTGTCCCGTCTCCTGCGCCGGCTGCCATATTGTAAGAATAGTTGATGATCCCCATCTTTCCGCCGGTCACGGACAGGACGGTCTGCCCGGTCGGGGCTGCAATCAGGCTCGTGTTATTCGCAGCAATGTTAATAATGGCCCGGCAGAACTCATTTTTTACAAGGCCGGTCACAATCCCCTTTGTGCCGGGGATAAGGGGCTGTGCAATGACCTTGCCGTCTGGTCCGATCGCCTGCTTCGCCTTGTCGTAAACGACCTTCGCCATACCGATGCCCCAGAGCGAGCCCTGCACGACAACGGCCTGCGCTGCATTGAAGCCGGTTGTCGGCAGCGGCCACATCAGGATGGCCGCAATCCCGATCCGCACGATCGACATGCTGGTCTGGTTGTTACCAAGGAGTTGCGCTGTTTCTGCACCCCGGTGGATGTTCATGAAGTAGATATAGCTTACGACCGCCATCGCAAATGCCATGACAAACCCGGAGAACCACCCGATCATGGTTCCTATGACGGTCGCCTCGTTGCCGATGCTGGGCGCGCCCGTATCCTGGCCGAAAACCGGGAATACAGACCGGATGACCTGCGCCGCCCAGTCACTGCCCGGATCAAGCAGGTCCCATGTCACGTTATAGCCCGTGCTGCTGGCTGCATCTCCCGAACCGGTCGCGACAACCGTCTGCGCTGCCGCGGACACGGTAAGAGCCGACAGAAACAGAAGCGGCAGGATGGCGAATACAGGGCGACGAAAGGGCGTCATGGTTTGTCCTCCAGCGGCGAAGTCACGGCGCAGGACTGGCGGTGGGACCGGGCTTCATCCGCGTCATGAAATCCGTGACTGCAGTCACAGCCTTGTGCATCATCTCGCGGACCTTCTCGCTCATGTCTTCCAGCGCACTGGCCCCCTCTTTTTTTCCGGGCACTTCGGCAGCAGTCCTGCCGATCTCGGCATCGATCTGGGTGAAGCGCTGCGTCACACTGCCGGGCATTCCCATGCGCTGGCCTGTTGCCTCGGCGGCGTCCCTTCCCTTTCCGTAGGCTTCGAGCTTGCTGGTGACATTCTCCAGTTGCGCCGCAAATGCCTGGTTATTCTGTTTCTCCGTCACAAACTGGCTATGCAGATCCGCATACCGGCCACCGGCCTTCATCTCCGACAACACACCGGCAACACCGTCAGGGTCGCCCTTTCCTGCATCTGAAATCGCCGCCATGATGGAGGAAGCTGGCCGCTCCCTGAGGTCACGCAGGGCCTCCACCGCCTGCTTTCCCAGACGTTCGGTCGCCTCCAGGCTCTTTTCGTCACGCGCGTTGTGCAGCCGGGTGCTGAAATCGGCGGCCTTTTCCATCCACGATGATGCCGGGCTCGCAGGCTGGCTATCAATGCGCGAGGCAATCGCTTCTGCTAGGCGGGCAAAGCCGCCACCGCGAATAACCTTGACGTCCTCCTGATCCCTGGCCGCCCCGTTCGTTTCCCGTGTGTTCGCTGCCGCCTTTTCCTTTGTGCCGTTGCCATCCATCGTCGATCGGCTTTCCGGCGCGTCTTTTGCGGGACCTGTCTGTTTCTCTCGAAAGTCCTTCTGAGGATCCGTCGTATGGGTCTGTCCGGGTTGACTGCTGGCCGACTGCTCCGGTCCAGGCGGAGCGCCCTCCCCCGGCGACGCCATTCCACGGGTTTTGTCCGGCTGACCTTTCTCATCGTGCGCAGACCCGGCAGCATGGTCATGCCCTGGCGCTGGCTGATGCCCTGGTTCGGGAAAGACGGTCGCCCTCAGGTTCTCGATGGTGTGCGCGATGTCCGGGTGGTCCGGATCCTGACGTCCTTCAACCAGTTCGCTGGCAAGTGTCCGGATCGCGTTTACTTCTGGCTGCTGAAGGCGATGCGTTTCACGCATCATCGCAGCGACCACAGGTTCGTTCAGACCTGGGTAATGCGCCGCGCGCTCTGTCATCTCGGTGCGGAGAGGATGCTCCTTTTCAAGCGTCGGTCCCAAAAGGCGCTCTACATCCTGCACGGCGTATGCGACGCGCGTACGGAAGCCGGGATCATTATGGACGTCAGGCTCGCGGGATTCCTGCCGCAGCCGATCATATGCGGCGGCCTGCCCGGGTGCCTGCTTCCTGTATTCGGACTGCACGCGATCAAGGGTTTTCAGCACATCCTCGATATCGCCGGTTTTCTGCTGGGCCTCAGACATGGCAAACCTCTAGGGATTGATCGTGGGGGAAGGCATCGGTGTCAGGCCGTCCCTGAAGGCGACCTCTTCTTCCTGCGCGACCCGGGCAGCTCCCATGGTCGCGAGGTAGAGCCCGAGACGGTAGTTCTGCAGCGCAAGGTAATTGGACTGCGCCATCTCGGTGGCGACCTCGCGCATGACCGACGCGGGAGGCATTGCCTGGAGCGAGGCGTTCCAGCTTACGCTGGAAACCCTGCGATTGACTTCCAGCGCCATGGCCTGCAGCCACGACGCCTTGTCGAGCGGCGTGAGCCCCTCGGCCGTCATTTCAGCCTTCTGGTCCCGCGTGAGCGCGACAGACGGAACACCAAGAGATGTGACGTAGCCCGTGACCCAGCGGGCAAGAGACATACGACTGTTGTACGACCGGCGCCGGGTTGCGGCTTCACGTCCCCGAAGGCTGGACAGCTGCTCGCCACGCAGGGCCGCCGGCGCTACCGGCTGGATGAGCGTGGTCGCATAATCATTGGCTGCATCCACTGCGCCATCCGCGGACAGGGTATCGGCGCCGAACAGACTGGCGGCACGCTGGTCGGCGTTCGGCAGCCGGGACACGGAAGAGCAGAGCCCCTGCGCCACGTCGTCGGATGAACAGTAGCGCTTGAGGTGCAGGGACATGTTCGCATCCGTGCCCTGCGACTTGCCGTAATAGGAGGGCGTTCCCTGACCTGCCTCACCGCGGGGATCGCTCACGGTCGCAATGGCGTACACCGCAGAGCGCGCCGCTTTGGACGCGGCCACGGTGGACTGCTGGGCGTCAAGGCCCGCGCAGAATTCCGGGTTCATCATATGCTCGTCCCGGATTCCGGTTTCCTGCTGGCGCCGTAGAAATCCGGCCATCGCTGCGTCCTGGGCATCCATGAGTTGCGACTGGGCACCGACCTGGGCTTTCGCGTAATTGGCAACCTGCGTGAAACCCTTCGTCAGGAGAGACGCAACGGAATTCGGGTTTGTAAGGCTACTGAGGTTTGAATCGATGCTGTCCGTCAGATTTTTTGTCATCGTATTGAGGGCGTTGCCCGTGAACGCCTGAAGAAGCTTGATCGCTGCAACGACAGCGGCGTCACTGAAAAGCGCGTATGCCGGACGCGGCGTGACTGCCAGCACGCAGACGCACGAAGCAACACCAATGATAACCATCTGCAGCCTGCGCATCAGAACACTCCGTCCACGAGATTGCTCAGGCTGTATCCGGTCGGAAGCTGGGGAGATCCGTTGATATACAGATCAGTCGTACCGCTCGACGTCCCCGCAATGGCGGTCGCGATTGGCGGCCCACCACCACCGAAACTCAGGCTCGGGCACATGAGCCCGCTACTCGAGCCAAAACCGAGCCCCAGGTTAACGCCTGACAAACTGAGTCCACATTGGGTCGACCCCATGGCGTTACCCCATGCCGCCTGTGCGGCCTGACAGACCTGGCCACCTATCTGGCCCTCGACGGCCTGCAGGAGTGCCGCGGGGTCAAGGCCGTTCGTGATGAGATTCAATCCGGTGCCGTTGAAAAAATTGCTCAGGCAGGATAGGCCGTTGACGCTATCCGGCTGCTTTTCGTAAGCATCGTTGGCCTGAACGCGTTCGTTTACGGCTGTTGCCGCCGCCTGGGTCAGGGCGGCGCAGCCGACGCTTCCCGTAGATGTCGTGGCGCCAGAGGCGGCTGATGACATGGTCTGCGCATGCCCCTGTATCGATACAAGAGCGGCGGCCACTGACAACAGGACACGGAAGCGCAGACCGATCATGCGGCCTCCTGACGTGTAGCCGGACGCGTCACAGCCTCCAGCAGGGCAATCCTTTCCGGAGCAAGAAGGCGATGAAGCGCCTGGCGCCTGCTTTCCGAGATTACGCCCCGTCCAAAAGGGCTGTCCGCCGACAACAGGTCCCTGCGGCCGCGCAGATAGGGGATCAGCGCGTCAAGGGAGCTGACCAGATCCGGCCATTCATGCGGCGCGACACCAGCGAGGATGGCGTGCCAGACCGTCCTCGCTGTCATATCATTGTCCAACATCGCGATGACGTCCTCCCCGCCCCTGATGCGCCAGATCTCGCCGAGCGCATCCAGCGCAAGGGAGACATTGGGC
The DNA here is from genome assembly GCF_003207955.1 of Novacetimonas pomaceti. Classification (NCBI taxonomy): domain Bacteria; kingdom Pseudomonadati; phylum Pseudomonadota; class Alphaproteobacteria; order Acetobacterales; family Acetobacteraceae; genus Novacetimonas; species Novacetimonas pomaceti. Next base: position 3,766 of record NZ_NOXG01000036.1, on the reverse strand, counting down.
ATCGGGGAAGAAAGTCCGGATTTCCGGACGGATGAGGGCTTGTTCATGGAACCTTCCTCGGGTGATTACGACGAAGGTGTCGGGCCATCATGCGACCAGTCAGCGAATTCGACGTCGGACCGCGACTTTATTATGACCAACATCAATGACGTCACCCGCCTGGGCTACCGTGGTCGCCAGAACCTTGTTCCATTCCCGGCCGCCCTGCCAGTCAACAGGAACGCTGGTGTCCACGTCCGCCGCGAACACCACACGCACCCCATGCGGAACGATCTGACGCACGGCGAAACCAAGTGGGACCTGCTTTCCATAACCGCTGGCGATATGGAAATACCGACGGGCTGGAACATTCCCGGATGTTCGAGGATCCACACCAGTATCAGCCAATGCGCCCGGACCTTCCTGCCCAGCGTCTCCCGGTGATGGTAAGGCTTCCCCGCCGGTTGTCCCCATCAACGCCGGCTGGGACGGAGTGTCCGGAGAAGTTGTCTGGACAAGATGAAACGCGGCAGGTGTGACAGATATGGGGCCAGAGGCCAGCGCCATAACCACGGCAGGCATAACAGGCATATGAGTGTCTCCATCAAGTTCTCCTGACCAGAGCAGCGGCCTTTGCGACCTCAGACACCTTTTTTGCGGGCTCCAACTCGACTATCATGACGTTCCGTCACGCGTGATCCCCTGTCAGGACGTGACCAGTCGATATCTTCTGGATGTTGGAAGTTTCTTTTGCCGAGGAAAACGCCCGCCGTGAGAGTAAACGAAAATGTCCCATGACAATGGCAAGATGCAAGCCGAGGCTTTATTTGCATCCGGCCAATTATATAGAGACATTGGGGAAATCATTTATGACAGGCGCACTGCGCTTGACTGGACGCAGGTACACCTCGCCAAACTGGCACGGTTGAATGTATCGGTCATACGGAGCATCGAAGCCGGTCGTCCGGTTTCCCTGGAAACATTATCGGCGCTGCTACGGGTATTTGAGATAGATCCGCGCGATATTCTTCCGCAAGGCGCACCAGAAGGTACATGGTTTGCCCATCTGGATCTGGTGGCATCCGCCACGCAGCTGAAAAAGACCATGAAGCAGTGTTCGGACTACAATCTGGCAATCCAGAAATTACGCGACATTATTGGCAATATTTCAAAGACGTTTAACCTGCCGGAAATACCGGTCAGATTGCCGATCGATCATTATTCACACAGTGTCGCCTTCACCTCGGGGGAACGGCAGGACCTCCTCGAGATATTTGGGCGCAGGATTCAGATCTTCAGGACGCTTCAGGGGGCAACAGCGAGCCAGATCGCCCATAAATCACATGTTTCCCTGACCAGCCTGAGCCTGATCGAAGCAGGGCTGAGAAATCCGAGCCTTGAAACGGTTTATCGCATTGCCGAAGGACTGTCCGTCTCCGTTTATTACCTGATCCCGGGAATACATGACGACGCAGACCTCTTGCGTTCCCTGGACATGACCGCGTGGGCAATGTCCGCGCAATCACAACTCGAAGCCCTCGCTGATCTCGAGTCCATTATTGGTCACCTCGACGATATCGCAAACCACTGACCGGGTGATGAAGGTATGGAGACTGTCAGGAAAGAGGTCTCCTTTCTTATGGCAGACCCTATGCCTTGGGCTGTCCATTCCAGGTGATGTGGCCCGGCGGATCACCAACGCGGACCGGAAACCGCGTCTGGAGTCATATTAGCGCGTTCTGCGCTATTTATTTCTTGACGGTTATATAACGCTTAAGAGATATTATTCCCAAAACACGCAGCCTATCCCGAAAACGCGATGACGAGGGCATACCGCCATGAAGTCAGCATCGTTCGGCCAGGTTATAAAACACGGTCTGTTTACATGGCTTCAGACCTATCCCACGCCAGAAATGACGCGCGCCCTCTATGCCAGGCTGTGCGACGAGGTCCTTGTAGCGACAATGCTTACCCTGACAGTGCAGGAGGTAAAGGAGTCAGTCGCGCAATGGGCCGACCGACCCCAGAATGTTTTTTATGAAGCGCCTGCACGCAGGGGAGCATGGACAAGGACCCAGTTGCTCATCCTTGGCCAACGCTGGCTCTGTGGTGATAAAACCGCCGACATAGCCGAGATGCTTGGCCGCTCGGCCGGGAGCGTGCGTGCAAAAAGAAAGCAGCTTGGCCTGCCACCGCGCATCAGGCTCTCAAAAATACAGGCGGAGACCATACTTGCCGAAAAGCGGAGCGCCATTCCCGCAGATCCCGCAGTTGTCCTCACATGGGAACAGGCTTCGCTGCTTCCACCCGAAGCCCGGCGGGGACGGACATGGCTTGTCAGGAACAGCCTCAGCAGGCTGACCCTCACAGGACATAAGGGAGGAGACAAGGTACGGTGGCACGAGGCCGCCAACATCGAAATCGCCTACCGCCATTTTGCATTTCAGAACCCGCGTGAAATTGCACGGGATTTCCTTATTTCGGAAAGCGCGCTGAAGTCCCAAAGCTGCTGGGAGCAGCTTCCGCCACGACGCGGCGCCAAAGTGCCCTGGTTCATTCTCGCGAGGGCCGAACATTATATCGGCGAACACCACTACATCCGGCGGGAATGCCTCTGCAAGAGCGGATGCTTTTTCTGGACCAGCCGCAAGGGTGGTGACCGGGTCAGCAGACGATACCGCCGCAGCATTGCCGCCACGCATGGCATTGCCGCCTGAGTAGTAGCGCAAACCGTCAAAGAAAAAACGTGCTGGTCGCAAGATAGACTTCCAGCCTGCTCTCATCACCGTCGGGAAATGAGAGTAGAGTGATGACCACCTTTTTTCATGCCCCCGTAAGGGAGGCGCGCCATGCGGCTGTTTAATTCCGCAGTAACCAGGCGGCTTACCGACCCCGACTTTCAGGGGATCGTTGTCGATAGATCGCTACTGCTCAACATCGCACTGGCAGGCGTGGTCATCGTGTTCGCGGCACACGACGCCTATATCCGTGCACACCCGCCCACACCCCTCTATTTCTACGTTGACGGCCAGAACGCTCCCAGACCGGCCGTGGCGCTCACCAGTCCTGTACTTGGCCAGGACCAGCTTCTCGGCTGGGCCGTCAAATGGGCGATCGCACCCTACAACATCAACTATCGTGATTTTCCAACCCAGATGAACACCGCGGGTGCTCACTACACGCTCAACGGATGGAACACCTTTGCAAAGTCTTTCATTACGCAGGGGAATCTGGCGAAACTCAGAGATGCAAAACTGCTCTGTTATGCGCAGCCGACACGGGCCGCGACCGTACGCGCCGAGACAGTCGTGCAGCGACACGCGCGCTACGTGATACAGTTTCCTTTCATCCAGACCTGCGAAAACGTCAACCAGCAGAATACGCAAATGCTGATGGCAACCGTGACGATTGATCGCGTGGAGGATCTGGATCACCCGGATGGACTGGCCATCGAACAGCTTGTCGTCTCGTCGGGGAGGGAGTGACAACCGTGCGAATTCTTTCTCTCTTTCCGCTGACCCTGTCCGTCCTGCCACTTGCGGCACTCGCACAGCAGCCATCACAGCCCGGGCCTGCGGCAACGACACCTGCAGACGATCAGGATCAGGCAGCCGAAGATGAAGCCGAGCATGAGGCCATTCCTTTCACGCCCGAAGAAATCCTTCGGCTGGGGGAACGCCTGAAGGATGTGCGTCGTGCCACGGAGCAGGTCGGCACGGAATTCGCGACCCCTAATGCGCGCCCGGCGATCCGTGTCTCCTTTGCGCCTGGTCAGCAGACAAGCCTG
>NZ_NOXG01000035.1:0-14697 GCF_003207955.1 Novacetimonas pomaceti | reverse complement strand
TCCGGCTCAAAGCTGCTGTCGCGGTCGCGCGGCACCGTCACCGGAAAGGCGCCGTCCTGGCCTTTCAGCACCTTGGTCGTGGAGCCATTCCGCCGGTTCGACTGGCCCGGCGGGGCAGCCTTGCCTTCCTCATAGCCCAGATGCGCGCTCAACTCTGCACCCAGCATACGCTCCATGAGCCGAATTTTCAGCTCCTTCAGCAACCCGCTGTCTCCGAGCAGGTCTTCAGGACGCTTCACGCCCGTCAGCAATTCGTCCAGGAGTTCCTTCGAGATGGTCATTCATACTTCCTTTCGGTGAAGTATGGACCAGATCAATTATACACAGAAGATCGGACACTCTCCGTGATCGTCCGATGGCCTGATCCGTGCCCCTTTTTTGAGAGCTCCGGCACTATGCTGATGCGCCCGGACAATTGTGCTGTCGATCATCATGTATTCGTTGTCGTGATCAGCGGCCAGATAACGAAATATCCGTTCGATGACACCGCTTTCACACCAGCGGCGCAGACGCCGGTGCACGTTTTTCCAGTCCCCGAAACGGGCAGGAAGGTCGCGCCATGGAATGCCCGCGCGATAGCGATACAGTACCGCCTCCACGAACAGACGGTTGTTCGCCGCAGTGCCGCCGACATAACCCTCACGACCGGGGAGAAGATCCTTTATCCGCTCCCACTGGTCATCGCGTAAACCATAGCGCCGCATCCCTCTGTCTCCCCCAAAACTGGGAAAACAGTCAGCACACGCAGCCATAAAGTACAACCCACACGTGCCACATTCAGGGCTTAACTGACGACACGCCGTAAAATAGATGCTTCGAAGGTCAGGGTTATGCCGCATGGCAACCAGAGTAGGCATGTACAGAGCGTTTCTGACATGAATCCGACCAACCCGAATAAAGCTTTTACCCTGCCACTTTCCTCACTGCCTGGTCTGCGAGCCCAACAACCTGTCCATTTCCCAGTGTTCCCAGTTCGGGAATATCGACCCTGCCCCCTGAAATGCCCTCGATTTGAAGTAAGGTCTGTCCATAAGAGACAGACGATGAAGAAAGCACGTTTCACACAGGAGCGGATCATCGGGATCCTGAAGGAGCATCAGGTGGGCGCGACGGCTGCGGATCTGTGCCGCAGGCACGGGATCAGCGACGCGACCTTCTACACCTGGCGGTCGAAATACGGCGGCATGGAAGTGTCGGAAGCGCGTCGGCTGACGGCTCTTGAAGAAGAGAACGCGAAGCTGAAGCGGCTCCTGGCGGAGAGCGTAATGGACGTCTCGACGCTGAAGGCCTGCTGGCAAAAAACTCGTGACGCCCGGTTTGCGGCGGGACGCCGTGGCCTGCGCGATCCGGGAGAAAGACTATTCGCAGCGACGGGCCTGCCGGCTTATTGGTATGGATCCGAAGACCTGGCGCTATGCGTCACGCCGCTCGGATGATGCCACAGTGCGGGGGCGGCTGCGTGAACAGGCTGCAGAGCGACGACGATTTGGCTATCGGCGCCTGCAGATCCTGCTCGACAGGGAGGGGCTGGTGATGAACCACAAGAAGCTGTTCCGGCTGTATCGCGAGGAAGGGCTGTCAGTCCGTAAGCATGGCGGCCGTAAACGGGCGATGGGCACGCGCTCGCCGATGATGCTGCCCGACGGGCCAAACCAGCGATGGAGCCTGGACTTCGTCTCGGACGCGCTGAACAACGGACGACGCTTCCGTGTGCTGACAGTGGTGGACGACTACACGCGAGAGTGCCTGGCGCTGGTAGCGGATACGTCGCTGTCAGGCGAACGGCTCGGCCGCGAACTCGACCGGATCGGGGAACAGCGCGGCTTTCCCATGATGATCGTCCGTGACAACCGCACCGAGATGACCTCGAACGCGATCGAGGCCTGGCAGGAAAAACGGTCGGTGCTGTGGCACTACATCGCACCAGGCAATCCGCAGCAGAACGGGTTCATCGAGAGCTTCAACCGCCGGTTCCGTGACGAATGCCTCAACGAGCACCTGTTCCGCAACCTCGCCCACGCCCGTTCGGTCATCAAGGGCTTGCGGCCTGACCACAATGCCGTCAGGCCCCACACCAGCCTCGGGGGCATGACCCCAGAGGCTTTCGCTCAACACACCGACAAGGCATACAGCAACCCACAGACCCTAACTTAAAACTGAGGGCACGCTCGGGGTAGGGTCACTTCAGGCCCAGATGATCCCGATAGCGGCGAAAGCAGGCCGCGCCACATTCCAGCCGCATCAGGGCGCCTTCGGCGATGGCCGGGGCACGACGCGAATCTTCCGCGATGAGCGGGCTGATAACCTCTGCATTCCATGTTGCGGAATGGCGCACATCCAGCACGGCATGCAGGTCGAAATAATGCCGGTCATCGGGCTGCACGCCCAATCGTTTCAGCCCTGCCGCGACCATGGCCGCCCTACCCGGCGCGGTCAGTTCGATCACGCCCAACGCGCCGACCGCGTGAAACGCCAGATGCCGGCGGCAGGCCAGACCGGACATGGTGTTGGCTAGGGCCAGCGACTGCCACACCGTCGTCTCCGATTGGGACCGCAGCCCGAGGGCATGGACCAAATGCGCCAGCATCGGACCGTGCATGCCGGCTTCCCGGCCATGACCCATTTCGTCCCAGTAATTGCGCGCCAATTCCAACTTGGGGCGCGTTGGCATACGGACCTGGACCAGTGCCGTCAGGTCCTCGAAACCCGCTTCCCCTGCGGCTTCCTGTTCAAGGAACCAGCACATGGCCTCACGGGATGCATCATGCGCCAGCCAGGGGAAAAGGCTGTCGTGCTGGCCGGGACCGGTCTGTTCCAGTTCCTCGAACCATGCGAGGAAAGCCGCGGGCTCCCGGGGAGCCTGGGCGGCGATCGGTGCGACCTGTTCGCGCAGGGAGCGCAGAAAACCCGCTTCCTCCGCCAGCAGACGGGGCAGATCCAGTCCCGCCGCACCGTCCTCCTCGGGCAGGCACGGCGTCAGCCTTAGACGATTGAGCCCGGCCAGTGCCAGATGGAGTTCCCGCTGCGCCCGGTCGCTACTCTTGCCCGTCAGGATATTGTTCATTGACACCATTCCTCTCCTGCTATCGCCGTGTCACGGTCAGGCAGATCACCGCGATCCGCTCCGCCGTGGATAGCGGACCATTCTCCAGCTCCTCACCAAAGACATCCGGATCGAGCTCAGTGGCCGCCCACGTAAACTCCCGGCCATCCAGCAGGGCCACCACATCGCGCAGGAAGGGATTGTCCCCATTGATGATTGCGGTCCCGGTATAGAGCAGCAACGTCCCGCCGGGCGTCAGCCGCTCCATGGCCGTTCTGACAATCGCCAGTGACAGGCCCGCCCCCAGCCTGCCGCCGCCATCTCGGTACAGTCTGCAACCGGGATCGGGCAGATAGGGTGGGTTGGAGATGATCAGGTCGAATGCACCCGAAAGCCCCGACAGGAGATCGCCCTGCCACGCCATGATGCCGCCGACGCCGGCAAGACCAACGTTGATCCGCGCCAGCCGCAATGCGTCGGGGTTGATATCGACCATCACCACTTCGGTTGACGGGCAGACCTGTGCAATCATGATCGCGCCAAGTCCCGTGCCGCAGCCAATGTCCACTGCCCGCACGGGCGGCGGGGCGGAGCGCAGGTGGGCCGCCAGCACCGCGCCGAACCGGTAGCTGTCGGGGCCGAAGAACACCGCATCCGCCGCCACGGTGGGAAAGGCGGAATGGAAGAACCCGTTGCCCCCCAGCGTGGAGAACCGGAACCGGCTGCGCCAGGCCCCGTTATCAGCGACAAGCATCCCTGCTTCCGTCGCCTGCGCAAAGAGGGACACGGGCAGCGCATCACGCCGGAAGGGCCGGCTCCAGCCAAAGATATCGACGGGGTTCGCCGCCCACCCATTACCCGGTCGCGCGTTGACGCGGCGCTGGGTCTCTGGCGTGGGGCAGACAAACCTGTAGCCTGATCGCAACAGCGTGATCCCCACCTGTTGCATTGCGTGATCCCGAACTGCCGCGGGGAAGATAGGATTGTCCATGATGAAGCCCCAACGCAGCACGAATTACGCCTGTTCCCACCATGCTGGCAACGCCTGCAGCTTTGGTGCGATGGAACGGCTTCCGAAGCCGGTATTGTGTATACCCCTTGTCCTGCAGTGGCTATGGCTGGGGCTACGCTATCGCAGCCTGACGCTGCCATCGGTGGTCAATCCGGCGATCGAGACCGGGGGACTGGCAGGCGAATCAAAAGCAGCCTGCCTGGCCCGGATCGGTCAGGCGCATGCGCCATGGGTCGCCCGTACCGTCCTCGTCTCCCCCGCTGACATCCCGGCGGCAGCGTCCATGGCGCGGACACTGGGCTACCCGCTGGTTGCCAAGCCCGATATCGGCTGGTGCGGCCATGGCGTGCGACGGATCGATGTCGTAGATGGGCTGACGGCCTACATCGCGGCCTTCCCCCCCGACGCCAGCTTCCTCTTGCAGGAATTCGTGCCCGGCCCCTTTGAGGCCGGACTGTTCTACAGCCGTGGCCCGACCGAAGCCCATGGCCGCCTTATCGGTCTCGCCATCCGGCATTCCCCACAGGTCACGGGCGACGGCGTGCGTTCCATCGCGGCCCTGATGGCCGCCGACCCACGGCTGTGCTCGCGGATCGGGCATTACCGGCGCGCCCTTTCCACCAGAGGGATTGACCATGTTCCGATGCGTGGCGAATGCGTCATCCTTGGCACGGTCGCGTCCCTGCGGGTGGGCGGCCGCTATGAGGATGCCATGCGGCTCAATACCCCTGCCCTTGAAGACCGTGTCGATGCCATAGCCCGCTCCATGCACGGCTTCCATTTCGGTCGCCTGGACGTACGTTTTGGCAGCGAGGCGGCCCTGCAACGCGGAGAGTTCCGGATTATCGAAATCAACGGCGCCGGATCCGAAGCCATCCAGTTCTGGGACCCGACGATGCGCCTGCGGGATGCCTATCGTGGCGTGTTCGCCAAGCAGGCGGCCCTGTTCGCGCTGGCGGCCCGGATGCGGGCCGATGGCGCGGTCCCGATCAGCGCAATGGCGCTGGCCACGGCATGGTGGCGGCAACTCAGGCTGATGCGGCGCTATCCTTCGTCCAATTAGTTCATATGTGCAGCCCGGATCATGATCTGGAAACAGGCTCCGCATCTGTATGACCCTGATCGGCGCTGTCATGCCATGATACGTGGTTCCACCGCCTCACCCCTTCTGCAATCGGGGAAGCAGGCGTTCCAGTCGCAGCCTCCCCCGGCTGTCCGTCAGCCGCCAGGCTGCCAGGTAGGCCGCGGCTGTCGCGCCGATCAGGTTGCCACTGACGATAAGTGACATCAGCAGGACCTGGTACCTTGAGGCTGCCAAGGGGTTCATCCCCGCCAGGATCTGCCCTGTCATGATTCCGGGCATGGTAATGATCCCGGCGGCCGCCATCTGGTTCAGCGTCGGCAGCAGGGCCGTCCGGATGGCCTGGCGAATCAGGCCGTTCATTGCCTGCGCGCGGGTCGCGCCGAGAATGATCCGCGCCTCGATGGCCTGCCGTTCGCGCGTGATGGCGGACAGGAGTGTATTCATCGACAGGCTTGTTGCATTCATGACATTGCCCAGCAGCAGGCCCGTCAGGGGAATGGCCGTGCGGGCCACATACCACGGGTGGGGCTGGAGGCCGGTCAACAGCCCGATCAGCACCACGATGACCGTCCCTGTTACCGTGGAGGCACCCGCGATCCCGAAATGCCACCACAGACCAAGGCGGACCTGCTGGCGTGACCCGGCTTCCCGGGCGGCGGCGGTGAACATGAAGGCCAGCAGCCCGATGGTCAGCCACACGGAGGCATGACCAAACACGAACAAAAGCACACTGCCGACAAGCGCAAGCTGTACCGCCATGCGCACGGCGGAAACCAGCAGCACCCGCTGCAACCCCAGCGACAGCAGGAACGACAGCGCGCTGCCGATGGCGATCAGGGCAGCGGCCACCAGCATGTCCCCGGTCGTCAGCACTATGGGTGTCATGGCGCGATTTCTTCCATGTGTCCCCGTGCCATCCGGAACCGCGTCCCGGCCATGCGCCCCGCCTGCCCCATGTCGTGCGAGACCAGGACAATGGCCGTCCCCTGCGCCCTTGCCTCCTGAAGAACGGCTTCAACCCTGTCCGTCGTGGCGGCATCCAGCGCCGAACAGGGTTCATCAAGCAGCAGGACACGGGGATGCAGCAGCAGGGCGCGGATCAGGGACAGCCGCTGGCGTTCCCCCGTGGACAGGCGTGACAGCGGCGAGCGCAGGCAGTCTTCCCGCAGGCCAAGGCGCGCGACCAGCGCGCGCACCGCGTCCGTATCCACCATGTGGTCCAGCACGATATCGGACCACCACGCAGGTTCCGCCGGGACATATTGCACCAGGCGGCGCCACTGCGCCGCAGGCATGCCCGAGCAGGCCTGTCCATCGATGCGTGCATCGCCTTCATGCGGGTCAAGATCCGCGATCATGCGCAGCAGTACCGACTTCCCGCTGCCTGATGACCCGGTGATCGCCACGCACGCCCCCGCCGGGACAGTGAATGCAAACGGGCCACCATGGACGCTGCGCAAGGCCAGTACCTCCAGCGCCACAGGCCTGGCCTGATCTGTCGCTACAGTCATCCATCCTCCTGAACAGCCATCCCTGCCCGTTCGCGCGAAGACATCAGCCACGTTGCGTCCAGTCCCGGGCCTTTTCCCATATCTGAATTTCTCGATATGAGGAAATATTATATCCTCGCCGGACATGGCGACCGGCATCGCGCCGGTGTGCATGGCCCGGGCTACGGTCCATTTATGGACAGGTCCCGGCGACAGGACGGCCTGCCCCCGCGCCAGCCCGATGAAACCGGCCAACGCTGTAGGCGTTGGGAACCCTGCCTGTTTGCCCATAATCGGATATTACCATGATGCTGGATCGCCGTTCCTTTCTGGCATTGTCCGGACGAACGACGCCGGCGGCCATGATCCCGCGCCGGGGCCGTGGCGCTGGCCCCGTCATGGGTGGAAAAGCGGACCATACGCTGCGGATCGCCACGGGACAGGTCGAACTTGCCCCCGGGCGCATCATTTCAACCACGCTTTATAATGGCCAGTTTCCCGGCCCCCTGCTGCGGCTTGAGGAAAGCAGGCTCAGCGTGATCGACATCTTCAATGATACCGATACGCCGGAACTGGTGCATTGGCATGGCCGGGGGCGATCTCAACCGTGGTACCTATACCGGGCAGGTCGGGCTGGTCTATATCGAGCCGAAGGATAATCCTGGCGCCCATGACCGCGAGATATTCCTTGTGCTGAAGGAATTCGCGCCATTCTTCAGCCGTGGCGGCGACATGGCGGTGGGTGCGCTTGCGGGCGACCCGGTAGCCGAACTCCAGCGGCTGGGAAAGGGCGCCGACGCGGTCGCCACGCAAGGGACGAAGGGGTTCGAGGTCGGCTACAGGTCATTCACGATCAACGGCCCATTCAATAAGGTGGCGTATAAGCTGGTGCTGCCGGATAGGGCGCCGTCGGGTAAGCAGGCACGACCGGCACGACCGGTACAGGCATCGCCACGCCTGTAGTGGCAGCAACCACGCCCGCGATCAGTCCGGTTACCGCCGCCACAAGCAGGTACTGCGCTCCGGACTGCATCCAGTAATAGCCTGATGGCGGTGCCCACAGGCCATGGTAGCGCCGCCAGTCACGGCCCCGCCACTGCCACGACGGTCATGACCGCCATGCCCCCATGGCGGATCCGCACGGGCCGTCGCACTGGTCAGGATCAGGCAGGCTGACAGGATGGCGGCCGGAAATCGATCTATCATGGTGCCTCCATCGGCAAGCAGGGTAAGGAACACAGGCTCTCATGGCTTATGCATGAACGTACGCCCCCCCCCCGCGCCAGGACAGGGATTGACATTATTTTATATATCCACAATCAAAGATATATGGATATGGAATCGGCCCTTGCCGCGCTCAGCGCCCTGTCCCAGTCCACGCGGCTGGCTATCTTCCGCCTGCTTGTGCGCCATGAACCGGACGGCCTGCCCGCCGGAGATGTCGCTCGCCATCTTGATATGCCGCAGAACACGATCTCGACCCACCTCGCGATCCTGACACGTGCCGGCCTGCTGAGCGCGCAACGCCACAGTCGGCAGATCGTCTATCGCGCCTGTCTTTCTCGCCTGCAGGACCTGATGCTCTTCCTCGTCAGGGACTGCTGTGCGGGCAGTCCCGAACTCTGTGCGCCCCTGATCGCGACCCTGTCCTCCTGCTGTCCGTCCCCCGAATCCTGCTCATGACCATCACGATCTATCACAACCCGGCCTGCGGCACGTCGCGCAATGTGCTGGCACTGATCCGCAACAGCGGCGAGGAGCCTCGCATTATCGAGTATCTGAAAACGCCTCCCAATCGTGCGGAACTGGTCGATCTGATTGCCCTTATGGGCGTTCCGGTGCGCTCGGTCCTGCGGGAAAAGGACACGCCCTTTCACGAACTTGGCCTCGATAATCCGGCCCTGAGCGATGACGCGCTGATCGATGCCATAATCGCACACCCAATCTTGATGAACCGACCGATCGTCGTCACCCCGCTCGGCGTTGCGCTCTGCCGTCCGTCCGAGACGGTTCTGGACATCCTGCCCAACCCACAGCAGGGCGCATTCGTCAAAGCGGACAACGAGAAAACCGTCGATGAATCCGGAAAGCGGATCGTCTGATGCTGGCGCTTCTGATTTTCGTTGTCACGCTGGTTTTTGTCATCTGGCAGCCTCGGGGGCTGGGCATCGGCTGGAGCGCAATGGCAGGTGCCGCCGTGGCTCTGGCGGCTGGTGTGATCCACTGGCACGACATTCCGGTCATCTGGCACATCGTCTGGGACGCGACCTTCACCTTTATCGCGCTGATCGTTATCTCGCTGTTGCTGGACGAGGCCGGGTTCTTCCATTGGGCCGCCCTGCACGCGGTGCGTTGGGGCAAAGGGCGAGGCCAGACGCTATTCCCGCTGATCGTGGTGCTGGGAGCGGCCATTGCAGCGGTTTTCGCCAATGACGGCGCGGCCCTGCTGCTCACGCCCATTGTCATCGCCATCCTCACTCAGCTCCGCCTGAGCCATACTGCAGCCCTGGCCTTCATCATAGCGACCGGCTTCGTCGCGGACACCACCAGCCTGCCGCTGGTCATCTCCAATCTGGTGAACATCGTCAGCGCCAATTTCTTTGGCATTGCGTTCGATCGCTATGCCACGATCATGGTCCCTGTCGATCTGGTAGCACTTGGTGCAACGCTGGCCGTCTTGTGGCTGTGGTACCGGCGGCAGGTGCCTGCGACCTATCCCGTCGCCGAACTGCCCGCACCTGCCACGGCCATTCGTGACCCTCATGTATTCCGGGCGGCATTTCCGCTGCTAGCCCTGGTTCTGGCGGCCTATTTCCTGACCGCGCCGTTTCATATCCCGGTCTGTGTCGTAGCCTGCCTGGCTGCTGCAATCCTGCTGCTCGTCGCCGGATATGGCCGGGTGATCTCTGTTCGCAAGGTGCTGCGGGGTGCTCCGTGGCAGATCGTGATCTTCTCCCTAGGCATGTATCTGGTGGTCTATGGGCTGCGCAATGCCGGGCTGACCGACTATCTTGCGACCGCACTGGTCTGGCTCGGTCATCAAGGGACGTTCACGGCCACCATCGGCACCGGCTTTCTAGCGGCTGTTCTGTCGTCCATCATGAACAATATGCCGAGTGTGCTGGTCGGGGCGCTGGCGATCCAGCAGGCTCACGACATCACGCCGCTGACACGCGACCTGATGATCTATGCCAACGTCATCGGCTGCGACCTCGGGCCGAAATTCACGCCCATTGGTAGTCTCGCAACACTGCTGTGGCTGCATGTGCTGGCATCCAAGAATCATCGGGTCACGTGGGGGCAATACATGAAGGTCGGGCTGGCCATCACCCCGCCGGTCCTGCTGGCCACGCTCATCGCGCTGGCCCTGTGGCTGCCCCGGGTCAGCCACCCGTAACGCATGAAGGGAACCGCTCCATGACCGCACCTGACCTGCCCGCCCTGCATCCGGAATATCTCGAACGGGTTGACCTCGCGCGGCTTGAGCCACACCCACGGGTTGACCATCCGCCCCGCATCCTGCTGCTCTATGGCTCGCTGCGACCACGCTCGTTCAGCCGCCTGCTGGTGCTGGAGGCGGAGCGCATCCTGAAAGCCCTCGGCGCGGAAACGCGGATATTCGACCCGACCGGCCTGCCGGTGGCGGATTCCGTACCTGCCACCCATCCGAAGGTGCAGGAACTGCGCGCACTCTCGCTCTGGTCGGAAGGCCAGGTCTGGTGCAGCCCCGAACGGCACGGTAACATAACCGCTGTGTTCAAAAACCAGATCGACTGGTTGCCACTGTCCGAAGGCTCGATCCGTCCGACGCAGGGCCGCACGCTGGCGGTGATGCAGGTCTCAGGCGGATCGCAAAGCTTCAATTCCGTCAATGCCCTGCGGGTTCTGGGCCGATGGATGCGGATGTTCTCCATCCCCAACCAGTCCAGCGTGCCGATGGCCTATACGCAATTCGGTGATGATGACCGGATGAAGCCCTCCCCGCTCTATGACCGCATGGTGGATGTCATGGAGGAACTGATGAAGTTCACATGGCTGCTGCGGGACCGGGCCGATTACCTCGTTGATCGCTATAGCGAGCGCAGGCAGGACCATCGCCCGCCTGAAGCGCGGTGAGGCCGGGACGGGACGGGACGGAACCGTTCAACGTGGTGATTGCGGATGGCGGCCATGCTGCGGGGCCGTAAGCCTGCTACGCTCCAGCCAACGCCAAAGCGGCAACACTTCAGGCTTACCGTATCCGTGATCCTGTGATCTGGATTAATAAACCCCAATCTTCGTGCGACCATCTTGTCGCTTTATCAAAGCTCTTGTAAAAACAAAAAGAAATACTTTGTCATGAACATAGCGTTATGGAATATTTCCAATTGAAAACCTCCATAAACAGTAAAATCCGTCACGATCCACAAGAAACTACCAAGGTTCTTGTGGTCAACACCCTCCTGACGTGAAGACAAACACCGTGTCCTGATTTCGCATATAGCGATCTTCCTATACCGCCTTGATGTGCCTGGGCATCATAGCCTGCTCATGCCGTTGGCCACGGTCGTTCGAGATTACCAGGATAAAAGCAATAGTGGCGGTCACCGATATTGTACCGGCCCACCTGACCGACACCACTACGAAAGGGGTTCACCCCATGTTACCCTTACAGTCGAGTTGCGCCCTGCCTGAGGCTGCCACGTCTCGAAATGGACGGGAAGGCATCTGTCTTGATCATGACCAGTCCTTGCAGCAATGGATCCTTGCATGATGACCGAAACCTGCAAGGTCCTGATGATCTTCCCGCTTTTCAACGCCAATTCATTCTGGAACTACAAGGAAGCCTGCGATCTTGCGGGCGCACGCTATCCGGCGGCCCCCCTTGGCCTGGTCACGGTCGCAGCCCTCCTGCCCCGGGACTGGGAAGTCCGGTTGGTCAACCGCAATACCGAAGACCTTGTGGATGCCGATTACGACTGGGCCGACATGGTCATGACCGGCGGCATGCTGCCGCAGCGCAATGATGCGCTGCACATCATCGAGACCTGCCGCGCGCGCGGCAAGCCGGTGGTGGTGGGTGGCCCCGACGTGACCTCTAGCCCATCGCTTTACAGCGCCGCCAATTTTCAGGTACTGGGCGAGGCCGAGGAAATCATGGATGATTTCGTCGCGGCCTGGCGCAGCGGTGCGCGGCAGGGCGTGTTTGAAGCACCAATGGGCAAGACGGATGTTACAAAAAGTCCGTTGCCGCGCTTTGATCTGCTCAAGCTTGACCAGTACCTACATGTTGGCATCCAGTTCTCGCGTGGGTGTCCGTTCAGTTGCGAGTTCTGCGACATCATTGAACTCTATGGCCGAGTGCCGCGCACCAAGACCAATGCGCAGGTCATGGCCGAACTCGATGCCCTGTACGCGCTTGGCTATCGCGGACATGTGGATTTTGTCGATGACAACCTGATTGGCAACAAGAAGGCGCTCAAGAAATTCCTGCCCGACCTGAAACGCTGGCAGAACGAGAAGAACTTTCCATTCGAGTTCTCGACCGAGGCATCGATCAACCTTGCCGATGATGCCGACCTGCTGCGCAGCCTGGCCGATACCAATTTCTTCGCCATATTCGTCGGCATCGAAAGCCCGGATACAGACTCCCTCGTGCTGATGCAGAAAAAGCAGAACACGCGGCGCAGCCTGCAGCAGAGCATCGAGACAATCCACAAGGCCGGGATTTTCGTCAATGCGGGCTTCATCGTGGGTTTCGACAGCGAAAAGGGCAGTGTCGCCCAGGGCATGATCGACTGTATCGAGGATACGTCCATCCCAGTCTGCATGGTCGGCCTGCTTTACGCCCTGCCCACGACGCAGCTGACGCGGCGCCTGCTGGCGGAAGGCCGCCTTTTTTCCGGCAGTGAACAGACGCAGTCGGGCGACCAATGCACGGCGGGGCTGAATTTCGAGACAAAACGCCCGCGTCGCGACGTGCTGAACGATTACAGGACGGTGCTTGCGGCCATCTATGACCCAGTCGCCTATTTCGGCCGCGTGCGCAGGCTGGGCCGGATGCTCGGGCGCAAGCGCGCGCACCGGATGATAAAGGGTGATTTGCGCAGCTTTGTCCGGCTCATGTTCCGCATCCACCGTGCGGGGCCGGGAACGGCCGGGCAGTTCTGGCGCATGATGCTGGACTGCGCCCTGCATAACCCGCGCGCGCTGCCCTATGTGGTGATGACAAGCGCGCTTTACCTGCATCTTGGCCCGTTTTCACGCCAGGTCATTGCCGAGATCGACCGCGAGATCGCGGATGTGGAACAGGGCCGCTGGCATGTGCCGCCCGTTGTACGTCATGTCAAGGCAGAACTCGTGCCAGCCTAAACCGTGTTAAGGGAAGATGAAGGAGTATGCATGATGTACAATAAAGGCGCTAATATGCATTGCCTGTTAAAGCGCATTTCGTATAAATTCCGACATAACGAAGCTATTCCACTTATCAAAATATATATTGAATTAATGAAAAGAATTGTTCAATAAATAATTTGTTTTAGATTTTATTATACGATATTTTTTCGAAAAATGAGGCGCATCTGGCATAATCATCATATATGGTTACATACAATCATATTATTGAAAACCTGCTCTTTTGCATATGCCCAGCCTGTTCCCGTAAGCGTGCTGAGCGCGGGCGTTACGCCACAGCAGAATATTCCCGACCATATTGACCCGCGCACCCATCTGTCCGGCAACTGGGGCGGAATACGGAACTGGCTGCTGGCACAGGGAATTGATATCCGTATATCGGATACCAATGAATTCTGGTCCAACCCGGTGGGGGGCGCGCAGGCATCCAGCAACTACATCGGGTCCGCCGCGGTTGAAATGGTGACGGATCTGCACACCCTGACGGGCCTGCCACTGGGTACATTTGACATCAGCGCCATGGAAATCCGTGGGCGACCATTCAGTAATACGCCCCTGTATGTTTTCAACCAGACATCGAATATCGAAGCGGATGATAACGGGCGGCTATATGAACTGTGGTACAGCCAGAAATTCATGGGAGAACGCCTGGCCTTCCGGATTGGCAAGCTGGATCTCGGGCATGACTTCATGGTCAGCAGCGTCGGGCTGAACTTCCTCAACGCGTCCTTTTCCTGGCCCATCATGCCCGATAATGACCTGTATGACCAAGGCCCCGTCTCCCCCGTGGCCACGCCTGCGATACGGTTGCGCTATACCCTGTCCCCACACTGGAATTTCCTGTTCGCGGCAGCCGATGACAATCCTGTGGGCGGCCCCTTCATCAACGCGAAGGACCCGTGGAACCAAAACCGCGACCCCGGTGGCACGCGCTTCAGTTTCCGCACGGGCGCTCTTTTCTTCGGGGAGGTCCAGTACCGGCGGACCCTGTACGGAAGGCAGGGCACATATAAACTTGGCGGTTACTTTGATACCGGACGCTTTCCCGACCAGTCCGATCTCAGAAAAAACCATAAAACCAACTGGGCCGTCTACGCCATTGCGGATCAGACGCTGCAGCATTTCGGGCGAATAACGGAGCTTGACGCTTTCATTCGGGGGAACTGGACAGCGGACACCGACCGCAACCAGATCGTCTATGCCGCAGATGCTGGGTTGTCCCTGAAGGGGCCGTTTGGACGTGCAGGCGACATGGCGGGGTTTGGTGCGGGCCTGGGGGCGGCTAGTCCCTATCTTGCCCAGGCGGACCGGCGTTCTGGCCTGCCCATGCAGGGCACCGAATATCATCTGGAGTTGACCTATCAGATCCCAATCACGCCATGGTTCATGCTTCAGCCTGATATTCAGGGCATCATATCGCCCAGTGGTGGTGTTCTCGATAATAAAGGGCAGCATGTGCATGACGAAGCCATCTTCGGTCTGCATAGCAGCGTAACATTCTGAACCACTCTGTACAAGGTTTTTTTGAAAAGATCCGACCAGACTGTGTTGTCCCGCCTTTTCATTCCAGGTTCATCTAGCAGCCTGTCGGGTTGGGCATTTTGCGGCTGATAACGCCGAGGCTGACCCGGCTTATGCTGCCTGAAGCCGTGCCATTCTTTTGCAGTTGTATGCG
>NZ_NOXG01000034.1:0-15188 GCF_003207955.1 Novacetimonas pomaceti | reverse complement strand
ACGCGCATATTTCACCTGGCTTTCAACCTGGCCTTTCTCCCATCCTGCCGCCGGCGTGCAGGCCTGCGGTTCAACCAGATAATGGGCGCACATCTGTAAAAAACGCCGGTTATAGTCCCGCGCCCGGCCAACAAAAACCGTTTCCACCGCAGTCTTCATATTATCGTAAATGCCCCGCTGGCATGCACCCCCGAAGAACGCAAAGCCCCGGTCATGCGCGTCAAACACCATTTCCTGCGCCTCGCGCGGATAGGCACGAATGAACATCATCCGGCTGTGGCACAGGCGCATATGCGCGACCTTCACCTTTACCGCCACACCACCCAGAACGACAACCTCATGGCTCCAGTCAAACTGGTAAGCCTCTCCAGGTGCAAAGCTCAGCGGAACATAGGCGGCCCGCCGCCCCGTCTCATGGCGGTCTTCCCACCGTCGGCCATATCGCCTTACGGCATCATAGCTTCCTTCATATCCTTCCTCACGCAGCAGTTCGAACAGACGGATGAGGCTCAGCCGTTCGCGGGCCGGACGCGCCACGTTCTCCTCAAGAAGAGCGCACAATCTTCCCTCCCATGGACCAATCCGGGGAAGAGGCTGTCGTTCTCGGTGATAGTCAAAAGATGTCTGTCCCGACCGGATCACCTTGCGTACCGTCTGCCGCGATATCCCAAGGTCCCGGCAGATCGCCTTGATCGCCTTTCCTTCGACAAAATGCGCGCGACGGATCTTTCCAATTGTTTCCACAACAAGCATCCCAAACCGGGCCTCCATTCAGCATGAAGGCCATCGTGAACCCGTTTCTCAGAAAGGGGTCGTTTTTGACTGCCTGTCCCCCTTCCAAAGGGGTCACTTTTCCATGCCGCTTAACAACCGATAATCCTTAGCGTATATCTGTGCCCGTTTTATGTACCGATCCCAATCATGACATCACAATTAGAGTAAGGTGGGATTGAACTGTTCCAGAATACCCCCTGGATGCAAAGCAAATTTGCATCGAAGGTTCTTGTTCAATTATCGGGTCAACCCATTGGAGATGAACAGAAACTGATAGCCTCGTGGACGAATTCCTTGCTCTTAATTTTCTTGATACAACACAAACAACATCTCCTCTATCTGCTCACGCACATTGACCGCTCAAGTCTATCCACAATCTATTTTGTAGATTATTGCATTGTTTGTATGGAATATGATCGAATAAATTTCTGTCGAATATATGGAAGCCATTTGTCATGTCCGATTATCCTTATCTGGCTCACTGGAAAGAAGAAATCAGCCGAAGCCCGAATGCGATGTATCTGACACTCGTTGATGCGCTGGCACTTTCCATCCGCAAAGGCGATCTGAGAGAAGGCGATAGACTGCCGCCCCAGAGAACCATCGCAAGCCATATCGGAACCAACCTGACAACCGTGACGCGCGCCTTTACCGAGGCCCATCGTCGGGGTCTGATTGACGCAACAGTTGGTCGGGGTACCTTTGTTCGTGTTGGCGCAGGGGAAAGTCATTGGCGTCATACCGGTCCCGCCGTGGTTGACCTGACCATGAACCTGCCGCCCATCCCGCAGGACCCGCCCCTTCAACGCGTTATCCAGAACGATATTACGGCCATCCTGAAGCAGCAGGATCTGAACAGCCTGATGTCTTACCGGGTAACGGGTGGCACACTGGAAGAACGCCAACTCGGCGCGAAATGGATCGCGCCCGTCATCGGCCAGCGCCGAACGGATGAAATCCTTGTCTCGCCCGGTGCACAGAGCGCTCTGGCGGCAATCGTCAGCACTCATACCCAACCCGGCGATGTTATTGTCACTGACCGCATTGCCTATCCCGGTATCCGGACCATAGCAGCGCAGTTTGACCTTATTCTGGTCGGTGTGGACAGCGACATGGAAGGCATGATGCCAGACCAGCTTGATCGGGTCTGTGCCGAACATCATCCCCGCTTACTCTACTGCATTCCAACCATCCACAATCCCAGCACGGCCACGATGTCCCTGCAAAGACGCGAGGACATCCTGAAGGTCGCCCAGCACCATCATCTGCATATCGCCGAGGACGACCCTTACAGCCTGCTGATGGACAATCCGCTACCGGCGCTGGCGGCCCTCGACCATAGCCGTGTCAGCTACGTGGCTACCCTTGCCAAGACGCTCAGTCCGGGCCTACGCACGGCCTATGTTGCCCTGCCGAATACTGACATGACTCGACGGGTAACAGCGGCTATTCGAGCTATCGCGCTCACCAATGCCGGCCTGCTCAGTGCGCTGACGGCGCGGTGGATGCAGACGGAACAGGCGCACACGATCCTCCACTCGATCCAGAAGGAACTGCGCCTGCGCCAGTCGATCGCCCGCAGGGTGTTGGGGGAAAGACACTGTATGAACCCCGACGGACCGCATGTCTGGCTGAAACTGCCAGACTGGTGGGGCAGCGCGGATTTTGTCGCCTACGCCCGCAGGCGGGGACTGGCGCTGGTTCCCAGCACCGTTTTCACCATCAGTGGCGAACCCCCGCAGCGCGCGCGGATTGCACTAGGCAGCGCTCCAGATGCGGCGAGCCTTGAAGAATCTCTGCATGGCGTGATGTCTGTCCTGCAGCACAAACGCTCCCCCGGTTTTGCCGATATTGTGTGATCTCGCCGCTACACCGTGAATCGGCGCAACCTACTGATTCGACGGTGAATCTGTGCATTCATAGAAAACAAGGCCTCTGAGGTTTTCACAAATGCGTGATTTAAGTATCAAGCAAAAACAATGAGTTATTTATATACCCCATCATTGTCTGGCATTTTATCATTTATTGTCTTCTTTCGTCCGCCTTAAATGGCTTCCTATTTGTCTCTTTGTTTTTTTTGTACCCAAAAAGGTATCCATACAAAATTTTGTAGTTGGCGCATTCCATGTCACGTTTTCTCCCGGTGTTGCGGTCGCCCCGGCA
Source organism: Novacetimonas pomaceti (assembly GCF_003207955.1). NCBI lineage: Bacteria > Pseudomonadati > Pseudomonadota > Alphaproteobacteria > Acetobacterales > Acetobacteraceae > Novacetimonas > Novacetimonas pomaceti. The sequence continues at coordinate 12,251 of NZ_NOXG01000034.1, read as the reverse complement.
TCTCGCCAGAGACCGCACTACATGGAGATACATCATGCCGAAAGTCGAACACACTCCGTACAAAGATGGCGATTGCTTCGTCAATTATGAAAACAAGGTCTTTGAGGACGTCAAAGCCAAACCCGGCGAAAAAGCCCTTATCACCTTCCATACTGTGGCCAATGAAGGGTCGGTCGGGTTCGTCAACCTGCTGCAGGCTACCCGCCTGATCCGCAAAGGTTTCGAGACGTCGGTGCTGCTGTATGGCCCGGGTGTGACCCTTGGTGTGCAGCGCGGCTTTCCCCGCCTGGGCGACGAAGCCTTTCCGGGCCACATGAATTGCAACAAGCAGATCGCGAAAATCCTCGAAGAGGGCGGCAAAGTCTATGCCTGCCGCTTCGCGCTTCAGGCCCTTTACGGCTACGGCGAGCAGAACCTGATCCCCGGCATCACGCCGATCAACCCGCAGGACGTGCTCGACATTATCCTCCTTGCGCGTCGTGACAACGCTTTCATCCTCAATACCTGGACTCTCTAAAGGCCAAAGGAAGGACCGCAAGCCATGTCACGTATCGTTCGCGCTGCTGCCATCCAGATCAGTCCCGTCCTCGGCGATGACGGTTTGGGGACAGCCCGGAAAGTCTGTCAGGCCATCCGTGAAGCCGCCGAAAAAGGTGTGAAGCTGGCGGTCTTTCCTGAAACCTTCGTGCCCTATTACCCCTACTTCTCGTTCATCCAGCCAGCTTTCCGTTTCGGCGGCGAACATCTGGAACTTTATGAACGCGCCGTCATCATTCCAGGTCCGGTGACGGACATGGTTGCCGAAACCGCACGTGATACCGGCATGGTCGTCGTGCTGGGCGTGAATGAGCGGGATTTTGGCACACTCTATAACACGCAGATCGTCTTCGACGCGACAGGTGAGATCCTTCTCAAGCGTCGCAAGATCACCCCGACTTATCATGAGCGCATGGTCTGGGGGCAGGGCGATGGCGCTGGTCTCAAGGTTGTTGAAAGTGCTGTCGGCCGCATCGGGGCGCTGGCCTGCTGGGAGCATTACAACCCCTTGGCGCGCTACGCGCTGATGACACAGCATGAAGAAATCCACTGCGCCCAGTTTCCCGGTTCACTGGTGGGGCAGATCTTCGCCGATCAGATGGAAGTCACCATCCGTCATCACGCTCTGGAATCCGGCTGTTTCGTTGTGAATGCCACGGGTTGGCTGACGGAAGATCAGATCAAGGATATTGCGCGAGACCCTGCACTTGAAGGGCCGCTGCGAGGAGGCTGCTTTACCGCCATCGTCTCTCCCGAAGGTAAGCTTCTGGCCCCGCCTTTGACGGAAGGTGAGGGGATGGTGATTGCCGATCTTGATTTCGCTCTTATCACCAAGCGCAAACGGATGATGGACTCTGTAGGACATTATGCACGACCTGAACTGCTTAGTCTGCTTCAGGATCGGCGGCCTGCCCGTACCGTTCATTACGTTGGTGAAGCCGATCCGGTTTCCACATCTACAGATGAGGCTGCGTCATGACCATTCCGACGCTCGGTACACTTTCTGGTCGCAAGCTCGTTACCGATCTCCAGTCCTTTGGACTGCAGATCGGCGAGCAGACCGGCGGCATTGCCCGCAAGGGAGGCGCTGGTCCTTCGGATCACAAGACGATCACCATTGCGGGCCAGACCGTCATGGTTCCGGTCTATACGTCTGGCGCGCAGCATTCACCGTTTCAGGCCAGCCCGCCAGACCAGCACGGGACCAGCATGCTGCTACGCGATGGGCGGGCAGTAGGTACGATCCATTTCCCGGCTGCCCCGCGCTTTTACGGGCTGAGCACGACAGACGGTATTCCCTACTGGAAGATCGCGCTACTGCATGGCCGTGACACGCTGGCGACCACGGTGCACCAGACCTGCATCCGCTATGCCGACCGGCGCACATCCTGCCAGTTTTGCGCCATTGGCCAATCGCTGGAGGCGGACCGGACGATCGCTTACAAGACACCGGCGCAGCTTGCCGAAGTTGCCAAAGCTGCTGTGGAACTGGACGGCGTGCGCGACATGGTGCTGACGACCGGCACGCCCAATGTGGTTGATCGGGGTGCTGCCGTGCTGGCGGAGTCAGCGCGTGCCATCAAGGCGGCGGTGGATCTGCCGCTTCAGGTTCAGTGCGAGCCGCCACGTGATCACGGCTGGTTCCAGCGTTTGCGGGAAGCCGGAGCCGATAGTCTGGGTATGCATCTCGAAGCCGCTACGCAGGTAGTGCGTGAGAAGATCATGCCCGGCAAGGCCACGGTCAGCGTCGATCGCTACATGGACGCTTTCGCCAGCGCCGTGCCGATCTTCGGTCGTGGGCAGGTCAATACCTACATTCTGGCCGGTCTTGGCGACAGCACCGAGGACATTCTTGCTCTCGCCGAGCGTCTGATTGCGCTCGGGGTCTATCCCTTCGTGGTGCCGTTTGTGCCCATTTCCGGCACTCCGCTGGAAAATCATGTTCCGCCTTCAGCCGAGTTTATGAAATCCGTGCTGGCACCGCTTGGGCGAATGCTCCGGGAAGCGAACATGAAATCCACCGATATCCGGGCCGGGTGTGGTCGTTGTGGCGCCTGTTCCTCGCTTTCGGCGTACGAACAATGAGCACGATCCTCGAAGGCATGGAAGACCGGCCGTTCATTCCGACGGAATATGTTGTGCGCCTTGCCCGCACGCCATGGGAGCGTGCCGGTTATCATGCGCTCCGCCGTGAAGTGTTCTGCAGTGAACAGCATGTTTTTGCAGAGGATGACCGCGACGCGATTGATGAGGTCGCCATTCCCATCATCGCCGCCTGCTGCATGGCGGGGATGCCGGACCGGATCGTGGGAACAGTGCGCATTCACGAAGCAGAGCCCGGTGTGTGGCGCGGTTCCCGGTTGGCCGTGCATGCTGATCACCGCAAGCTGGGGCGGATCGGGGCGGAACTCATCCGCATGGCCGTCAGTACGGCACACGGCCTGGGGGCTACACGGTTTTTGGCCCAGGTGCAGGAACAGAATGTGCTGTTCTTCCGTCGCCTGCACTGGAAAAGTCTCGGCGTCATTACGCTGCATGGCCTGCCGCATCACGACATGGAGGCTGATCTGTCACGCTATCCGGCGCACGGTCTGGATCAGACCTGGCTGCTGCGTCCGCAACCCCGGATACGACAGGTGGCGTGATGACACATGAACTCACCACACTCCTGCGCACGCTCCGTATGGGGCGCTCTCTTGCGGCTAAGCAGGACATTGCAGAAGTTAGCGCGATTTTAGGGACAGGCGCCAAAGCTGTCCGTCTTGGCGATGACTGCGCCGCGATCCCGGATGGCGATGGCTATCTCCTGCTGGCCAGTGAGGGCTTTCAGGACAGCTTTGTCCGCTCAATGCCATGGTTTGCCGGGTATTGCGGCGTGATGGTCAATGTCAGCGACATCGCGGCGATGGGCGGCCGTCCCGTGGCGGTGGTGGATGCTTTGTGGAGCGATACGTCCGAGGCGGCCGCGTCCATTCTGACCGGTCTGCATGAAGGTGCGCGCACCTATGGCGTGCCGGTTGTTGGTGGACACACCAACATGCGCAGCACCCATAATTCGCTGTCGGTGGCGATCCTTGGCCGTGCCCGTCATCTGCTGACCAGTTTCGATGCCCGACCGGGCGAAGTCCTGATCGCCGCCATCGACCTGCGCGGCCGCTGGCACGACCCGCACCCGTTCTGGGATGCCAGTTCCGCACTGTGTCATACTGAGGGGGCGGCACGCCTTCGAGATGATCTCGATCTCTTGCCCGGCATTGCCGAGGACGGGTTGAGCCGCGCTGCCAAGGATATCAGCATGGCCGGACTGCTGGGCACCGCGCTCATGCTGGCCGAATGTTCGGGTATCGGCATGACCATCACGCTCGATGACATTCCACGTCCCGACGATGCACCAATGGAACGCTGGCTGTCCGCATTCCCCAGCTATGGCTATCTGCTGACGGCGCGTCCCGAGGATGCCCGGGCAATTATCGCACGTTTTCAGGCACGCGGGATCACTGCCGCCATCATCGGACAGTGCGATATGACACGACGCCTTGATATCATATGGGACGGGGAGAAAGAAACCTTCTGGGATCTCGCCCGGACGCCGCTCATGGGGTTTGTGTCATGAGTCTGTCCATTGGCATCCTGACCCATTCGACCAATCCGCGCGGTGGTGTGGTGCACGGCATGGCGCTGGCGGAAGCCCTGCGTGACGCGGGCCATGACGCAACGCTGATTGCGCCGGACGTGACAGGGGCCGGTTTCTTCCGCACGCCCCGCTGCGCCACAAACTGCATCCCGGCCGTGCCTGAGACCGACCTGCCAACGCTGGTGGAACGCCGCATTGGCGAGATCAGGGACGCCCTGCGTGGGCAGCATTTTGACGTGCTGCATGCGCAGGACCCGATCAGCGCCAATGCACTGGCCGAACTGGTGGAAGAGGGACGGATACCGGGCTTTGCCCGCACGGTCCACCATCTTGACCATTTCACGCACCCAGTCCTTGCCGCGCGGCAGGAACGGGGGATCAGGGCGGCGGCCGAACTGTTTACCGTCAGCACAATGTGGGAAGATGTCCTGCGCAACGACCATGGCCGCGAAGCCCCGGTCGTGGGCAACGGGGTTGATCCCGTGCGCTTTTCGCCCGTAGAAACCGCGCACGATGCCACGTTGCGGGCGCGGTATCATCTGCCTGCCGATCGTCACCTGATCCTGTCCGTGGGCGGGATCGAGCGGCGCAAGAACACGCTGCAATTGCTCGACGCATTTCTGGCCCTTCGCTGCGAACAGCCTGATGTGCATCTGGTTGTGGCGGGCGGGGCCTCACTGCTGGATCATTCTGCTTACCGCAATCGATTCATGGCGCGTCTGCGCGAAAGCGGTGCGGCCGATCATGTCACCATCACCGGGCCGGTTGCGGATGAAGACATGCCTTCATTCTATCGGCAGGCGGACCTGCTGGCCTATCCATCCGTAACCGAGGGGTTCGGGTTGTGCCCGCTGGAAGCCCTGGCTTGCGGCACGCCTGTTATTGTGCCGGCAATCGCACCTTTCACGGAGCATTTTTCGGCAACGGATGCGCTGTGGTGCCAACCGGCGCACCCCGACACCTTGTTCATGGCGTTGCGCGACGCCCTGCGCGTCGAAAACCGTGACCATTTCCGGGTCAGCGGCCCCGCAACCGCCCGCCGTTTCGACTGGGGCCATGTCGCCAGTCGGCACCTCCCCGCATATCGGTGTCTGGCAGCGCGGTCGCGCACCGATGCCATTGCTTCAGGAGTTCTTTCACCATGCCCGAAATGACCTTTCGCGTGCGCTGGCCCGATGGGAAGGAGACTGACTGTTACTCCCCATCGCTGGTCATAAGAGACCACTTCACGACCGGTCAGGATTATCCGGTCCGGGAGTTTCTTGAAAAGGCGGACACCGCCCTGACGGACGCCAGCGAGCGGGTTCGCGCCCGCTACGGCTTCCCATGCAGCCGCGCCCTTGGCCAGCTTCAGGCCATAAGGCAGACCGGTGCGCCTTTTCTAAACCAGTCCGATGCGCAGGTGCGCATCCTGTCTTTCAGCTATTGAGACGAAAAGAACGACCATGACACAGAACGAGAAAAGCATCCCCGTTATCATCGTGGGCGGCGGACAGGCCGGGCTCTCCATGAGCTGGTATCTCTGCCGCGAGAAAGTGGAGCACATCGTCTTTGAGGCAAAGACGGCCTGCCATTCGTGGGACGATGAACGCTGGGACAATTTTTGCCTGGTCACACCCAACTGGCAGTGCGAACTTCCCGGTCATCCCTACAAGGGGAAAGACCCGCACGGCTTCATGGTGAAGCAGGAAATTATTGACTACGTGAAGGGCTTTGTCGCCTCCTTCAATCCGCCCCTGCGCGAGCACACAGCCGTTACCTCCATCACCCGCCATGAAGGTGGTGGCTATCGCGTGGTGGCAGGTGGTGAGACGTGGCACGCGAAGCATGTGGTCATCGCATCGGGCGCGTATCAGGATGCGGTGATCCCCGGTTACGCCAGCGCGATCGACCCTGCCATCCATCAGGTTCACTCGCAGGATTACCGCAATGCCGCCCAGTTGCCTGAAGGGGCAGTCCTGGTCGTGGGCAGCGGTCAGTCCGGTGCGCAGATCGTCGAGGACCTGTTTCTTGAAAAACGCAAGGTCCACCTTTGCGTCGGCTCCGCTCCGCGTGTCTCGCGCTTCTACCGTGGCCGCGACGTGGTGGACTGGCTTGCGGATATGCACTTCTACGATCTGACGGTGGATAATCACCCCCTGCGTGATGGCGCACGCGACAAGACCAATCATTACGTCACGGGCCGAAATGGCGGGCATGACCTTGATCTGCGACTGTTTGCAAAGGAAGGCGTGGGCCTGCACGGCACGCTGGAGACCATCCGTGACGAAGTGGCGCACTTCGCGCCGGATCTTGCGGAAAACCTTGATGATGCGGACAGGACCAATGCCGACATCAAGAAATCCATCGACACCTACATCGCCCGTGAAGGGATCACGGCCCCGACCGAAGCCCCTTATGTGCCGGTCTGGGAGCCTGATGGCAGCAACGCTCCGCTGGACCTGAAGGCCGCCGAGATCACCTCGATCCTCTGGTGCATCGGTTTCCGTCCGAACTATCGCTGGATCGACGTGCCGGTCTTCAACGGAGCCAACAAGCCGGTCTGGCATCGCGGCGTGACCGATGCGCCGGGCTTCTACTTCCTCGGCCTGCCATGGCTGCACACCTGGGGATCGGGACGGTTCTCAGGCGTTTCGCGCGATGCCGCGTGGCTGGCCAGCCAGATCACCGGCAAAGACGTGCCTGTAGCCTGAACGGAGTAAACGCCATGCTTCCATGGACAACATATGAGGCGATGCACGATGCGGCGTTGAATCAGCCAGAGCCGTTCTGGCTGGAGGCGGCGCAACGCATCACATGGAAGCAGGCACCCATGACCGCATGCAGGACGCGGGCGGATGGCTGGCATGACTGGTTTCCTGACGCCACGCTCAATACCTGCCACAACGCCGTGGACCGGCATGTTGAAAATGGTCGCGGTGAACAGGCGGCATTGATCTGGCATTCCTGCGCCACGAAGGAACGGCAGGTGGTAACCTACCGGGAACTGCAGGGCAGGGTAGCCGGGTTTGCCGGTGGCCTGCGCTCGCTCGGGGTGGGGAAAGGCGACCGCGTCCTGATCGCCATGCCGACCATGATCGAGACAGCCATAGCCATGTTGGCATGCGCGCGGATAGGGGCTGTGCATGTTGTGGTTTTCGCCGGTTATGCCGGACCGGAGTTGGCACGACGGATTGATGATGTGGCTCCGAAAGTCATTATCATGGCCAGTTGCAGCTTTCAGGGCCAGACGCCTATTCCCTCTGCCCCTGCTCTGAATGATGCACTTGCTTTAGCAGCGTACCGGCCACAGGCCTGCGTGATTGTGCAACGCGCAGCATGTCAGACATCATTCATGCCACTGCGGGATCATGATTTCCATACGCTGGAACAGTCCGCACCGGCAGAACCGGTCACGTTGCGCTCCGAAGATCCCCTGTATATTCTTCACACGTCCGGCACGACAGGTCATCCGAAGGGCATTGTGCGTGACAATGGTGGCCACGCTGTCGCTCTCGCCCTGTCCATGGATCTGATCTACGGCTGCAAACCCGGTGACACCTTCTTCACGACATCGGATCTGGGCTGGGTGGTTGGCCATTCCTACGGCGTCTATGCGCCGCTGATCAGCGGCTGCACCAGCGTGATCGTGGAAGGCGGCGCATCGGCTTCCGCCATCCGCGCGCTTTGCCATGAGCATGACGTGAAATGCCTGTTCACCACACCAACACAGATGCGCCTCATGCGGCAGGAAAGCCGCAACCTGTCAGGAGCGATCCTACCAACTCCTGCCCGCATCTTCGTGGCCGGAGAATATGCGGACCCGACATTGCTGGAGTGGGCACGATCCTATTTTTGCAAACCCGTGGTCAATCACTGGTGGCAGACTGAAACCGGGTGGAGCATCACCGCCCATTTCTTTGGCCTGCCCGAGCGCGATCCGGTCCCGCTCATGAATGACATTGGGCGGCCCGCACCGGGTTTCCGTCCGGAAATCGTGCCGTCCATACCCGGTGAACAGTGCGGGGAAATTGTCCTCTCCCTGCCGCTGCCACCCGGCTGCCTGGCTGGCGTATGGAAGGATGGAGCGATCCGTGTTCCTGCCGCCTATCTTGATGAAACGAACCGGTATTATCGTACCTTCGACGAAGGCATGATCGAGGCCAGCCGCGCCGTGCATATGCTCGGGCGTTCCGACGATGTCATAAAGGTCGCAGGACGACGGATTTCGGGTGTGCAGATCGAAAAGATCATTGCCGCCCATCCGGCTGTTCATGCCTGTGCCGTAGTAGCCTCTCCCGATGAACTGAGAGGGCAGCGACCTGTCGCCTATGTAGTACCTAACTCCGGTGTAAAAGTCATACCTTCTTCCGAGGAAATGATCGGACGGGTCAATCAGGCACTCGGTCGCTGGATTGGTCTTAAGGAAGTCCACTTCGTCAGACATCTGCCCACGACTGTCTCAGGAAAGATCACGCGGAAACGCCTGTTGGTATCTTAACGTTATCAGTCTCGTATAAGATCATTTTTATGAAAAAATGGCGAACTCATACCAGACAATCCGAAGACTCTGCACTTATCAATATGTCATGGTTGAAGGATTATTAGAAAGATGACTGTATGATAACCAAAGACGTTTCCAAAACCAAAACGGAACAGATATACACGCCTATCAGGCAGTGCGAATATTATAACAATAAAACCGTCTGACAGTCTGTCATTTATGGAAATTTTACGTTTCTTATAAATGCGGCTGGATCACGATTTGGGGAATTACCCATGCAACCATCTCACGATATCGCGCTGCTTCTGGCACGCTTCCAGTTCGCCTTTACCGTAGGCGTTCATATTGTTTTTCCCGCCTTCTCAATCGGACTGGCTGCCTATCTGGCCGTGCTGGAAGGATTATGGCTTAAAACCAGGCGGTCAGCTTATCTCGACCTCTACCGATACTGGATCAAGATATTCTCGATCGTCTTTGGCATGGGCGTCGTCTCCGGGCTGGTCATGTCGTATGAATTCGGCACGAACTGGTCGGTCTTCTCCCGGAAAGCCGGCCCTATTACAGGTGTTCTCCTATCGTATGAAGTCATGACAGCCTTCTTTCTCGAGGCGGGCTTCCTCGGGGTCATGCTCTTTGGCATGAACAAAGTAGGACGCGGCCTGCATTATGCAGCAACATGCTGTGTCTCGGTCGGTACACTCATCTCGATGACATGGATCCTAGCGTCAAACTCATGGATGCAGACGCCACAAGGATACACAATTGATGCTGCTACCGGTCGCTTCATACCCGCAGACTGGCTTGCCATTATTTTTAATCCCTCTTTTCCTTTCCGGCTTGTGCATATGGGTCTGGCGGCCTTTCTTTCGGTTGCCTTTATAGTAGGAGCGACAGGGGCGTGGCATCTGCTCAAGGCACGCCGTGCGGGCACACAGGCGAGCGAACCGGTGCGCCTGATGTTTTCCATGGCAATGTGGATGGCTGCCTTCGTTGCCCCGCTACAGGTCCTCGCCGGTGACGCCCATGGGCTGAACACGCTCAAATACCAGCCGGTCAAGATTGCCGCGATGGAAGGGGATTGGGAATCAGAAGCGCGTGCCCCGGAACTGCTGTTCGGTATTCCCAACATGAAAACCGAACATACGGATTATGCTATCAGGCTGCCGCTGGCCGGGTCACTCATCCTGACACATAGCCTGAATGGTAAAGTACCGGGCATGAAGGATTTCCCGCGTGACCAGCGGCCGCCTTCTCCCGTGATCTTCTTTTCCTTCCGCATCATGATCGCGCTGGCGATGCTGATGGTTCTTGTCGGGTTCTGGTCGCTCTGGTTAAGGCGCAGAGGAACCCTGTTTAGCAGTCCAGGATTTCATCGGGTCGCCGTATGCATGGCGCCCACCGGTTTCATCGCATTGTTGTGCGGCTGGGTTACGACCGAGGTCGGCCGTCAGCCCTGGACCGTCTACGGTCTGCTCAGGACATCCGACAGTGTTTCCCCAATCGCCCTGTCCAATATGGCGCTGACGATGACCGTCTTTGTTGTGGTCTACGTAATCGTATTCGGATCAGGGATCGGCATTCTGGGCCGCCTGCTGGCACGCGCGCCACAAGAAGGTGAACATGAAACCAGCCCCTCTCATGCCCCGAATATTCTGGCCACAAGCACTCATCCCAAAGTCATCAATCCCTCTTCTGGCGAAGGAGCCTGAACATGATGGACGTCGCATACTGGCTTCCGATCATATGGGCCGTTATTCTGGTCGCTGCGATCACCATCTATGTCATCCTTGATGGCTTTGACCTTGGCATTGGAATGCTGTTCGCCGTAGAGCGGCATGAAGCCCGCAGGGATGTGATGGTCAACACCATCGCCCCTGTATGGGATGGGAACGAAACGTGGATGGTCCTTGGCGGTGCTACGCTCTATGGGGTCTTTCCTGGGGCCTATTCAACACTACTCCCTGCGTTCTACCTGCCGATCGTGCTCATGCTGGTTGCCCTGATCTTCCGTGGTGTGGCCTTTGAATTTCGTATCATGACACGCGGCACTGGACGCGAAAAACTGTGGGACGCTGGCTTCATGGCAGGATCGGGCATCGCGGCCTTCTGTCAGGGCGCAATCCTTGGAGGGGTCGTCCAGGGAATCAAGGTCGTGGACGGGGCTTTTGTTGGCGGTTCACTGGATTGGCTAACCCCATTCAGCGTGCTGTGCGGAGTGGCCGTCATGTGCGGTTATGCCCTACTGGGTGCAACCTGGCTTATCTGGCGTACGACCGATGTGCTGGAAGCCTCCTGCCGGAAATGGGCGAAGCTGCTGGCGATCGGGCTGTTTGTATGTATCGTAGCTGTCAGCCTGTGGACGCCCATGTTGCACGCACCCTACCTGCGGCGCTGGACCGAGTGGCCAAATATCGCATTTGTCGCACCTGTTCCCCTTCTGGTAATCGCACTGGGTTTTCTGCTGACCATCGGTCTGCGCCGTGGACATTCCAAAGGACCTTTCCTGTGTGCTCTCGGATGGTTCTTTCTCTGCCTGTCCGGCCTCGGGATTACGGTGTGGCCATATGCTGTTCCACCCGAGTTGACGCTGTGGGATGTATCATCTCCCCCTTCCAGTCAGTTTTTCCAACTGGTCGGCACCGTCATCTTGTTGCCGATCATCCTGACCTACACGGTTTACTCCTATCGCGTGTTCCGCGGAAAGGTAACGGAAGCAGATGGCTATCATTGAAATCGTACAAGGCAATGGGGACAACGCGCCCCGGCGACTTAGCCAGCGTATCGGCTGGTTCATCGGCATCTGGGCGCTTAGCACAGTAGCGTTATTCGTAAGTGCCTCGCTTGTTCACCTGATCGTACCAAAATGACTAAACCTGTGGTTGTTTTGACAACCACAGGTTCATTTTTCAACATTGATTATACCCTCTCGAACCTCACCCCAAGTGCTTATTAAACCGATTAGCTGCAATCTTTTCCCTGATTTCAGGCCGCCGGAAATAGATCGGCATTCCACAACGCAATGGGCGACCGTCCCGAACCACAACAAACGCTTCATCCACCCGCGCATCATTGAGCAACTCTTCACGGCGGATCAGGGGACGACTAATTTCGTGGTAGCTGGTGTTCGTACCGCGTGAGCGGTTGCCGGCTTCCCACCCCTTTCCCGACGTGCCGGAATTACTACCTTCGGATGTCGCCATGACGCCATACTGACCAAAGGTTTCTTCTAGTTCCTTTGCCGTATCGAGGTCAGAGATCGCAACATATGTCCGATGCGCGGCCGCCTCGTACCATGCCCGCTTTCCCTCGCGCCCCCATTGTTCTTCAAGCTGGCCGACCGACTGGTAAAGTAGCCTCAGAGTGATGCCATATTTCCGGCCTGCATCCCGCGCCGTTGCCATGATTCGCATCCGCCCAAGACGAGCAACCTCATCCAACAGGAAAAGAACCCGATTCTGGATGTTGCCATCTGCCTCATAAACGTAAGCATCCGACGAGGCTTGCAGTTACCCACAAATCTGCTGTTCTTGAATTTTGTGCTTGATGCAGATGAATCTGTTGTGATTCCTTTTCTGTCACCTTTATGCAGGCGGGGTG
>NZ_NOXG01000033.1:0-15408 GCF_003207955.1 Novacetimonas pomaceti | reverse complement strand
CCACTCTTGATCGCATCCTGCGACCACCCGTCGGGCAATGCCCGCACTGTGGAAACTTTCTATGCCAGACCTCAAAACGCATTCTGCCAAAGTAGTGCTTGGTCGTGTTGCCGGTCGCGTCGGTCTGGTTGTTGGTCACCATGCGCTCGATGGGCACGGTGCCGTCCTGGTCAACGGTGAAGGTGGACATGCCCGATTGCAGCAGTACGTTGCGCATCGCGTCCGTGAACAGGTCGGCATCATCGGGGGCAAGCCCGGTCAGGCCGGTCAGTTCCAGAGTGCGCAACTGCCGCGACGGATCATTGTTCAGGGCCTGCGCCGCGATGGCACCGGCAACACCTGCGACGATCCATGGTGCCCAGCGCGGGTTCTGCGCCGGAATGCAGGTCATGAACCGGCTGTTCAGCGTTTCCGCCAGCGCCAGAACCTGTCCGTAGGTGCCCCGATATCCGTAATAGATGTGGGCATCCTTCTTGACCATCGCGCCATACCGGCGTTCGGCTTCCGTCGCCAGCGCGGTCAGGTTGGCCGCATCATTCAGGCAAGACACGATATCGGTGAACCAGACATTGGATACCAGCGCCAGCGCGGGCGACAGGTCCACGGTGCCCGCGCCACCGGACATGGCGGTGACGGCCACAGTCATGCCCGGCACGAGGTCGGCCGTCAGCGCGCTCATGCGCACGTCGATGTCGTTTACGAACTCGCCGGTTTCCGCGCTGGTCAGCGTCAGAACGCCCTTGTCGGCGGCGGCGTTCAGGCCGGTCTGTACCGACACGTCACTGGTGAACGCCGCAGCAGCGGCAGCAGCCATGTCGGTTGCGGCCAAGGCAATACGCCCGGCTTCTGGATCAATGGGTTCAGGCGATAGGACTTATCCCCGGGGAATATGGAACTCATTCGCTCCGCCGGACTAAGGTTGCCATGATTTACAAACGAACCGGCAATATCCGGGTCGTGCAGATCCTGCTGGGTCATTCAAAACTGGATAGTACGGTTCGATACCTTGGGGTGGATGTAGAGGACGCTCTGGCACTGTCGGAAGCCACTGATCTCTGAAATCGAATATGCCTTAGGAATTCTCTACCTCCTCCTTCTGTGTACATGATATGATGACACATAAGGAGGAGACCATGAGCGAGCATCTTTCAGATAACGCAGCATCCCCACAGAAAATCGGTGTTCGGGAGTTCCGGGGAAACCTGACAGCTTATCTGCGTCAGGTCAGACAGGGCAGTACGATCCTCGTGACGTCTCATGATGAGGTTGTGGCTGAACTGCGGCCACCAGCTCCTTCCTATCGCCCCCGCCGTCAGCCAGGAGCTCTTCGAGGACGGATCAGAATGAGCGAAGATTTTGATGAGACGCCGCCGGACATTCTTGAAAGCATGGAACGCAACCTGTGAAGGTTCTGCTCGATACGCATGCGTTGCTCTGGTGGCTTTCGGACTCCGACCGGCTGGGTGAGAATGCACGGGAGATCATTGCAGATCCGGTCCACGATATTCTGGTGAGTATCGTATCATTATGGGAGATTACGATCAAAATCCGTATCGGAAAACTGGATGCGGATATGAACGACATTCTGGCAGCCATTCCTGCGGAAGGTTTCTCTCTGCTGCAAATACAACCCGAACACCTGCAGATCCTTATGTCTTTGCCTCTGCATCATCGTGATCCGTTTGATCATCTCCTGATGGCGCAGGCGCAAGCTGAACACGCCACATTCCTTTCGGAAGACGGACAGATGGATCATTACCCCATTAAGCGAATACGCTGTTCGTGAAGCAGAAACTGCCGTCAGAATACGTCTTCATGTCAAGACATTCCGTCCCTCAGCGACGTTACCGTAAGCCGACATCGACGGACAGATTTCTGCGTGGCGACATGGTGGGATGGGAACTGAACGCACAACAGCAGGTGGAGAGGCCAGGACGGCCACCTGCTGACGCTAAACGTCACATCGTTATGATGCGATCATCATCCGGTAATGAACGTCAGGATATCCGCATTGATGACGTCTGCATGTGTCGTGTGCATGCCATGCGGATAACCGGGATATATCTTCAGCGTGCTGTCCTGAAGTAGCCTGTCCTGAAGGACCGCCGCGTTCTGGTAAGGCACGACCTGATCATCATCGCCCTGCAGCACAAGCACCGGCACTGTGATGGCTTTCAGATCCTCGGTCTGATCCGTTTCGGAGAATGCCTTGATACCCTCGTAATGGGCCTTGGCGCTGCCCATCATGCCCTGACGCCACCAGTTGCGGATCGTGCCTTCCGAAACTTCTGCTCCCGGGCGGTTGAAGCCGTAGAACGGTCCGCTGGCCACATCGACAAAGAACTGCGCGCGATTGGCCGCAAGCCCCGCACGTAGTCCGTTCAGGACGGCGATCGGTGTGCCATCAGGGCTGCGGTCCGTCTGAACCATCAGGGGCGGTACGGAACTGATGAGCACGGCCCTGGAGACACGTCCTTGCGGCTGACCATATTTCGCGACATAGCGGGCAACCTGGCCCCCGCCAGTCGAATGTCCGACATGAATGGCGTTTTTCAGGTCGAGATGTTCGACAACGGCCGATGTATCCGCCGCATAATGATCCATGTCGTGCCCATCGCTCACCTGTGCCGAACGCCCATGACCGCGACGGTCATGGGCGATCACGCGAAATCCCTTGCTCAGGAAAAACAGCATCTGCGTGTCCCAGTCATCGGCGCTGAGCGGCCATCCATGATGGAAGACGATCGGCTGGGCATTCTTCGGTCCCCAGTCCTTATAGAAAATTTCCGTGCCATCGGACGTCGTTACGAATGACATGATACGTCTCCTGAACAATTCAGAGCTTATATTGCCCAGACGCTAACGTTGAACATAAGTTCAACGTCAAGGTAAATCTGGAATGGGAAACCGGATATGAGGATTGGAGAACTGGCACGGCTGAGTGGCCTTACGCCATCGAGGATCCGGTTCTATGAGCGCATCGGACTGCTGAAAACGGTTGACCGTCGGCCCAACGGATACCGGACCTATCCACAGCAGGCCGTGATGATCCTGGGTCTTATCACAACGGCGCAGCGGGCCGGGTTTACACTGGATGAAATCCGCACCCTGCTGCCTCCTGACCTGAAACACTGGGACCATGCTACATTGATGGATGCCCTGACACGCAAGATTGCGGATATCGAGGCCCTGCAGGCACGCCTGGCCCAGAGTAGGGTGCATCTGCTCTGTCTGATTGAGGATATTCAGGCACGCCCCGACGACATGGACTGTGCAGCCAATGCGCATCGTGTCCTGACGAACATGCTTGCGGAACACCCCGAAGCCCTCGACGTCACGTCGGACGATATCCGCCTTCTGGATACGACAGACCGCCGTCAGTCGGTAAGCCCGGGCCGCCGTAAAAAGACGGCCGCCCGTTAAGCCCTATCCAGAAGCGCCACCACCTTCCTTGCGGTCGCCCTGGCGGAAAAGGGGTTCTGTCCCGTCACCAGCCGTCCATCCGTCACGACATGAGACATGAACGGAAGCAGCGCCTTTTCATAAATCGCGCCCCGTGCCTTCATCTGCGCTTCCGCGTTGTAGGGAATTTCGCGTGCGACACCCGCCAGCCTCTCCTCGGTCCATGAAAATCCGGTGATTTTCCGACCGCGGACCAGAAACGAACCATCTGCAAGCCGGGTGTTCAGCAGCCCGCAATATCCATGACAGACAGCGGAGACAATGCCGCCCTTTTCCCATAGTGCGCGGGTGATGGTCTGAAGGCCCTCATTGTCGGGAAAATCCCACATTACGCCATGACCGCCGGTGAAGTAGATCGCGTCATAATCGTCCGGATTGATGTCTGCGGGGGAGGGCGTTGAAGAGAGCAGGGCCATTTTTGCCGAATCGGCCAGCCAGGCCCTGGCGGAGGCATCGCGCATCGGCCACTTCAATGCACGCGGATCAAGCGGAACCCTGCCGCCTTTTGGGCTGACAATGCGTTGTTCATGACCGCTGGCGGCAAATACGTCCCACGCATGCGTCAGTTCCGACAGCCATAATCCGGTCGGATGCGTGGAATTGCCGAAATAAGCGGTGTTGGTGACAACGTGAAGGATGCGACGGTTCATGGCTGACCCCTCTCATGCGGCAGCGTTTCTGATCATCATCCTGTAACGTTCAAGCCCGGTTGAAGGTCAATCTACGGTTTGACATTAAATCTGACTTTAAGGGTAACGGTGTAAGGGCAAACCTACCGGACATCATGGAGGCAGCCTCACATGCAGACAATACTGGGCGCAAATGGTCAGATCGCCACGGAACTGGTGCGGACATTACATCAGCATCATACGGGGGCGTTGCGGCTTGTGAGCCGCCATCCCCGCAAGGTCAATGAAGACGACACGCTTATGGCGGCGGACCTGCTGGATGCAGGGCAGACGATACAGGCAGTGAAAGGCAGCCGGATCGTCTATTTCACGGCCGGCCTGCCCCCTGACAGCAAACTCTGGGAAGAACAGTTTCCCGTTATGCTGAGGAATGCCCTGCAGGCGTGCCGGATGGCGGGGGCCAGCTTTGCCTATTTCGACAATACCTACATGTATCCGCAGAACAGCCAGATCCAGACGGAGGAAACGCGCTTTGCGCCGGTTGGCCGGAAAGGACGCGTGCGCGCGGCAATGGCCACCATGGTGCTGCAGGAAATGACACGCGGGGACATCCCAGTGCTTATCGCCCGCGCACCGGAATTCTATGGCCCGGGGAAAACCCAGAGCTTCACCAACGCCCTGATCATTGACAGGCTGAAAGCAGGCAGAAGACCGCTGGTTCCGGTCCGTGACGATACGCGCCGGACCCTCATCTGGACGCCGGATGCAAGCCGTGCGCTGGCAACGCTGGGCAATACACCGGAAGCTTTCGGACAGACCTGGCATCTGCCGTGCTGTGACGATCGGCCGACCTACAAGATATTTGTCACCATGGCGAGCAGGATTTTCGGACGAGCGCCTTCTTATTCGGTCATCGGAAAATGGCCACTGATCATTGCAGGTATTTTTTCAAAAAAGGTACGCGAGATCAGGGAATTGCTGCCCCGTTACGAGCAGGACAATCTCTTCGACTCAACCAAATTCAAACACCATTTCCCCGGGTTTTCCGTGACGACATATGAGGACGGTCTGGAACTGATCAGGAAGGAATAGAGAGGCGGATATTCCAAATATGAAACCGGGTCAATCATCGCAAGCAGTCCATTGTGAGACCAAAAATATGTTTATCGATTCTAAAGGATGATGATTTATTGCAACCCGTGACGATTGCGACACTTACACATTCCTGTTCACGATTCCTTTTGCAGCAATATTTATTTCTCTCCCGAGGCATCATACGTGCCAAGTTTTCAAAGGTGTTCATAATGGACCAGATTAAGCCCGAAACATCAGGGACACGTAACATTTACAGGTATGCATGATGTCCGTCCTTCATGAATGGTATCTTGCTGCCCGCCTTATGGTTCGACGCCTGTTCATGGGGCCGATCTGGGGACTCCAGCTTCTGACCGGATACAAGTCATTCAGGGACAATCCGATCATCGGCCATCCCTTTCTCAATGCCTGCGGGTTACATGTCGTTCGGCAGAAACTGGCACATCATGCCGCCGCCCGACGACGTCGCGGCATGGCGCACCTGATTCCTCCAGAGCGTATCGAGGAGTTTGAGCGTAACGGCTTCATCGTGGTGCATGACGTGCTTCCGCATCGGGAATTTGACAGACTGCTTAAGGAAGTACGCGCCTTTCGGACCGTGGCACGTGAAACGGTACAGGGCGACACGGTAACCCGCCGCATCGCACTGGATCCGGATGCCCTGAAGAACATGCCAGTCTTGCGTCGGTTTCTGGGCATGCGGGCGTGGCGTGATCTCATCCGCTACGTAGGCAGTCATGATGTCGAGCCGATATATTATATCCAGACCATACTGTCGAAGGTGGTAAAGGGACCGCCAGATCCACAGACTGATCTCCATGCGGATACGTTCCATCCAACGGTCAAGGCATGGTTCACGCTGACAGATGTAAAGGCCGATGGCGGGCCGCTGGTTTATGTGCCCGGTTCCCATCGCATCACCCCAGGTCGCATGGCGTGGGAGAAGACCATGAGCATGGGCGCCGCCCGGGCCATGAACCGCCTGACCGGCCGCGGTTCGCCACGCGTCACGCGTGAAGAGCTTGCCGCCATGGGTTATGGCCCGCCTGTAACGCTCGATATGCCGGCCAATAGCCTGATTGTGGCTGATACCGGTGGCTTTCATGCCAGGGGTTATGGCAAGGGGGCCTGCTTCCGGGCCGAGATCTGGGCCTATGGGCGGCACAACCCGTTTTTTTCCCTGCCCGTCGATATCTGGCGCATTCCTACCCTGGGGCAGCGCCGGGCACGCTGGGGTTGGATCATTGGTGACAGGCTGGCCGCACTGGGACTGAAAAGACAGGTCTGGCGTCCCTGCGTCGATAAGTCCGCCTTTGATCCACACATTCCGGAGTAAAACCGAAAAACCGTCAGGATTCCATTGAAACACGTGTTGACGCGCATGGAGACAGGATTTTTTATGGCAAAGTCGAAAGGATGCCGGACCCTGTCACGGCATGCTTCCATGTCCGGTCTGAGCAAACCCCAGCCTTAACCGAAGTGGCGGATCATCCAGCTGAAGAAAGCAGCGTGCCAGAGGGTCTGGGCGCCGAGCTGGCAGTGTTCGGCGCCGCCGGAGAGGGTATCGAAAGTGACGGTTTCGACGGATCGTGCGGCGGTGCAGGTTTTTGCGAAATCGTTAGCCTGGGAGGCGGGGATGAAGTGGTCGTGTTCGCCGACCAGGATCAGGACATCGGCAGTGATTTTTCTGGCCACGTCCCTGAGTGTGTAGGGCCGGATGGCCCCGACGGTTTCTGATAGGGTGCTGACGCCAAGGATCACCGCACAGATGATTGCTGCTCTCAGGGACGCAGGCGTGGACAACGGAACTGCGGCGTGGGGTACCTTCTCAATCCTCTATTATGTGATCGGATTTACCGGGGAAGAGCAGACGTTTGGCGAAAAACGTCCAGATCATGACCAATCTTCTGATCTCCAGTCTCTTCTGGAACGATATCCCGCCTCCGCATCAGCCTGGCGTTACATGCTCGACAGCGATCCGGATGAAGGTTTTCACTTTGGCCTGAACATGGCGATCCACGGGCTGGAGCAGAAGCTCGGCACGCCGGGATAGGCTCTGTATATCCACGCAGTGTCTTCAGCGTATCAGTAAAAAAGAAGGAACTGCCCCGCATACGTCAGGGGCAAGAAATTACTTCCATAGCCCCTTCGGTAATCTACCATACGGTAAACCCGGCATCGACATTGACAATTGCCCCGGTCATCAGGCTGGCGGCATCCGATGCCAGAAACTGCACGACCGAGGCGACCTCGTCGGGTTGTCCCACGCGGTGCATGGGGGTGCCATCCAGCCATGCGTCATACAGGCGTGGATTGTCCATGCCAAAGCGGGTCAGGGTCGTGTCGATATAGGTAGGGGCCACCGCATTCACACGCACGCCGCGCGTGGCCCATTCCGCCGCGAGTGAGCGTGTATATTGATGCACCCCCGCCTTTGATGCGTTATAGGCTGCCTGTTCCTGTGGGCGGTTGACGATCTGGCCTGACATGGACCCGATATTTACAATCGTGCCATGCCCCTGTTCCAGCATGATGCGGCCAAATGCCCGGCAGCAGCGGAAAATGCCGTTGAGGTTGATATCAACCTGTTTCAGCCACTGCTCATCCGTCATGTCCTCGGCCGGGACTTCGGAAATGCAGATCCCGGCGCTGCAGACCAGGATATCGACATATCCTTTCCCGCCCCTGACATGTGCGGCGCAGGCATCCACCTGCGCCGTATCGGTCACGTCAAGTTCCACGGCCGATACATTCAGCCCCTGCGCCACCAGTTCGGTCACGGCGTGTGCCGCCAGTCCGGTGTCACGATCGGCAATGACGACGCTGGCGCCAAATTCCGCCAGCGCCGTAACGCAGGCCAGGCCAATATTCTGCGCGCCGCCGGTTACAACCGCAACGCGCCCGTCAAGGCGGAGTTTTTCCGTATACATATGTCTGTATCCTGAACGGGAAAGCCGTTTATCATGCGTCTGACAGCAGGGGATGGTCCACCTTGCGGGGCAGCGCCATGCCTTTTGCGTCAAACAGGTGGCAATGTTCTTCCTCGAACGTCATGCGTAAGGGGGTATCGGCGCGGTTGGTATTGTCGCCGCCTGTCTGCACGACGATCATCTGCCCGTCAGGCAGGCGTACGTGCAGCAGGGTGACCGCCCCCAGCCGCTCGCTGACCTCGACCATGCCCTGTACGGTTCCTTTCGGGTCAATAAGGATATGTTCAGGCCGTATGCCCAGCGTGGCAGCCGCACCAGACTCCAGCCCGGCCTGCCGGATGGGGATGGAAACGCTGATCGTTCCCGCCCGCACCTGCACGCTTCCGTCGGGGGCAGGGGAACCGATCGTCGCGGGCAGCAGGTTCATGGGGGGCGATCCCATGAAACGTGCGACAAACAGGTTGTGGGGCCGGTGATAGAGTTCCAGCGGGGTGCCTATCTGTTCCACGACACCCCTGTTGAGGACCACGATCCTGTCGGCCATGGTCATGGCTTCCACCTGGTCATGGGTGACATAGATCGTGGTTGCCCCCAGTCGCCGGTGCAGACTGGCCAGTTCCACGCGCATCTGCCCGCGCAGGGCGGCATCAAGATTGGACAGCGGTTCATCGAACAGAAAGACCTTGGGGTTGCGTACGATCGCACGTCCGATCGCAACGCGCTGCCGCTGGCCGCCCGAAAGCTGGCCCGGCTTGTGATCAAGATAGGCTTCAAGCTGCAGGATGCGCGCCACGTCACCGATCCGCTGCCGCCGTTCGGCTTCGGGCATGCCGGCAAGCCGGAGGGAAAACTCCATGTTGCGATAGACATTCATGTGCGGATACAGCGCATAGGACTGAAAGACCATCGCAACCCCGCGCTGCGCGGGTTCGGTGTCGTTCACCCGCTTCCCGTCGATCAGCAGGTCACCCGCGCTTATGTCTTCCAGTCCCGCGATCATGCGCAGCAGGGTGGATTTGCCACACCCCGAGGGGCCGACAAAGACGACGAACTCCCGCTCCGCAATGACCAGCGAGATGCCCTTGATGATTTCTTCAGACAGATAGGTCTTGCGCAGGTTACGCAGTTCCACGGTCGCCATGTCATGCTCCTCTGGCTTGTTGCACCAGTTGCAGGCCCGCAGGCCCTATTTCACCGCCCCGAATGTCAGGCCGCGTACAAGCTGTTTCTGGCTGGCCCAGCCAAAGACCATGATGGGCGCCACAGCCAGCGTGGAGGCGGCGGACAACTTGGCGAAAAACAGTCCTTCGGGTGAGGAGAAGGAGGCAATGAATGTTGTCAGCGGTGCCGCGACGGAGGAGGTCAGGTTCAGTGACCAGAACGTTTCATTCCAGCACAGGATCAGGGAAAGCAGCCCGGTCGAGGCAATGCCCGGCAGCGCCAGCGGCATCAGCACCTGCGTGACTTCCTGCCAGCGTGTCGCCCCGTCCATCCGCCCGGCTTCGAGTATGGGAACTGGCACTTCCCGAAAGAAGGTATAGAGCATCCACACCGTAATGGGCAGGTTGGTCAGCATGTAGATCAGGATCAGCCCCGTCCTGCTGTCCAGCAGGCCGGTGGCGCGCGCCAGCAGGTAGATCGGTACCAGCACCCCGACCGAAGGCAGCATGCGCGTGGACAGCATCCACAAAAGGGTCAGGCGCGTGCGCGGCCCCGGCAGAAACGCCATGGCATAGGCGGCGGGAATGGAGACAAGCAACGCCACCAATGTTGCCATGACCGAAATCACGATGCTGTTGGTGGCGAAATGCCAGTAATCCTCCCGCGCGAAGACATCCCGATAGCTTGAAAATGTGGGGCTGAAGAACAGATGCGGTGGCGTGGCGATGGCATCCGGCTCACTCTTGAACCCGCTCAGGAACATCCACAGGATCGGGAAGAACATCCATAATGCGATGGCCCAGGCCACGATGCCGGTTGCGGCATGGCGCAGGCGTGTGCTGGTTCTTGCCATCTCAGGTCTCCAGGTTGCGGGCCACGGCGCGCAGCAGGAAGGCGGCCACGACGTTGGCGACGACAATGGCGATGACCCCGCCGGCCGAGGCCCCGCCCACGTCGAATTGCAGCAGGGCGCGTGAATAGATGAGGAAGGCGAGGTTGGTGGAGGCAACGCCAGGCCCCCCCGCCGTGGTGACCGAGATTTCGGCAAATATGGTCAGCAGGAAGATCGTCTCGATCATGATCACGACAGTAATCGCACGCGACAGGTGGGGCAGGGTGATGTTGATGAACTGCGCCACCATGCCCGCGCCATCCATGCGGGCGGCTTCCTTCTGTTCCGTATCAAGCGACTGGATGGCGGTCAGCAGGATCAGGGTCGCAAAGGGCAGCCATTCCCATGTCACGATCATCACCAGCGTTGCCAGGGGATAGCGTGACAGCCAGTCAACGGGCGTAAGGCCTACGGCCCGCATCATGGCGGAATACACGCCATAGATCGGGTGCAGCATGAGGTTCTTCCACAGCAGGGCGGCAACAGTGGGCATCACGAAGAACGGGGAGATGACAAGGATGCGCGCAATGCCGCGCCCTGCGAATTCCTCGTTATACAGAACCGCCAGCAACGTTCCCAATCCCACCGATATCGCCAGCACGCCGCCCACCAGGATGGCCGTGTTCTTCAGCGATGTCATGAAATCCGGGTCGGTCAGCAGGTACCAGTAATTGTTGAGGCCGGCGAAGCCCTGCTGGGTCGGGTCCACCAGATTGTAATTGCGCACGGAATACCACAGCGTCATGAGCAGCGGCACCACCGACCACACCAGCAGCAGGATGATCGCGGGCGACTGCAATACGAAGCTCCGGGCGCGCCTGGTGTGGGCGGCGCTGCCTGCGGGATGAACCGTCAGGGGCGGATGTACTGCCGTTCTGTTCATGTTCGTCCCCATCAGTGCAGGTAACCGGACTGGCGCATGGTCCGTGTCACGGATGCCTGTGCCGCACCCAGTGCCTGTTCCACCGTCATCTGTCCCGACAGCGTTGCCGCGATGGTCTGACCAACCTGCGTGCCGATGGCCTGGAAGGGGGCGATACCGACAAACTGCGCGCCGCCATAGGGACGGGGCTGTTTCGTCTGGCCATTGGGGTTGGCCGTGTCGATGGCGGTATGGACGAACGAGGCGAACGGGGCGGCCTTCTGGTAATCCGGATTGTTGTAGGTGGATACACGGGTTCCTGCCGGTACCGCCACCCAGCCTTCATGCTGCGCCACAAGCTGGACATAGGCTTTGGACGTCGCCCATTCGATGAAAAGGCGTGCATCATCGGCATGGCGGGAGGACGTAGGAATGGCAAGGTTCCAGCTCCACAGCCATGTCGGCCCCTTGCCGTACGGACCGGTGGGGGCGGCGGCAAAGCCGACCCGATCCGCCACATGCGACTGTTTGGGGTCAAACAGCAGGCCGCCCGCAACGGTCGAATCAACCCATATGCCGCAATGCCCGCTGGCGAACAGGGCCAGGTTTTCATTAAAGCCATTCGATGTCGCCCCGGGTGGCCCGTCGGCCTTCATGGCCGATACATACCACTGCAGGGCCGCCTTCCATTCCGGCGTGTCGAGCATCGGCTTCCATCCTTCGCCGAACCACTGCCCGCCGAACGTATTCACCAGCGAGGAGACATAGGCCATGTTCTCCCCCCATCCCGGCTTGCCGCGCAGGCACAGCCCGTAGGTCTGGCTGTCCCTGTCCGTGATCCTGTCGGCATAGGTGCGGATCTGGTCATAGGTGGGGGGCTGCGGCATGGTCAGCCCGGCCTTCTGGAACAGGTCGGTCCGGTAATAGGTCATGACGCTTTCCGCATAGAACGGCAGGGCATACAGCCTGGAATCCACGCTCAGCCCGGCGCGCACGGAGGGCACGATATCATCCATGTCGTAATCGGCACCGGGTTTGAGTTCGGCCAGCCATCCCTGCTTTGCCCAGATGGGAACTTCGTAATTACCAATGGTCAGGATATCGAACTGCCCCGCATGGGTTGCGATATCGGTCGTCACGCGCTGGCGCAGGACATTTTCCTCCAGCGTGACCCAGTTCAGGTGAATATCGGGATGGGTTTTCTCGAACTCCCCCGACAGCTGTTTCATGATGATCATGTCGCCATTATTGACGGTGGCGATCGTCAGCGTGCTGGCCGCCCGGGCACCACCGCCCAGCAGCATGCCGACAACGGTCATGCAGGCAAGTATCCTGAAAGTCGCCATCGAAATACCCTTTATTGATTTTTTTCGGTTTTTTGGGCGGTATTTGACCCGAATGTCCGGCGCCTGGATTTTTGTGTAAAGCGCCATGGAAACGTCCGGGTTCCCCTGACGCCAGCCTTATTTGTTCATGATCTGCCTGTAGCGGACCTGATCGGCATACATCCGGGTAAAGACTTCGAATTTCCTGGCATGAAAACCGGCACTGTGGGCGCATGGCCGTATTTCCGCGCGGATGCGTGTCATGGCGGTCATGGCCTCCCTGATCGTGGGATATGCCCCCGCTGCCACCGCCGCCAGTATCGCACTGCCCAGCAGCACGGAATCAGGTTCTTCGGGCAACAGGATGCGACAGCCGGTGGCATTGGCATGTTCACGCACGAAAACGGGGTTTTTCGTTCCCCCGCCGGTCGCGATGATCGTATCGATCGCATAGCCCTGTCCGTTCAGCACCCCCACGATATCGCGCGTGCCATAGGCCAGGGCCTGTATGGTCGCCAGATACAGTAACGCCAGATCGTGCGCCGTGGCACTCAGGCCAAGCCCGCTGATCATGCCGTGCAGGGTCGGGTCGGCATGGGGGGAACGGTTGCCATGGAAATCCGGCATGACGTGCAGGTCTTCTGTCAGTGCGCCGGCAGGCCCGTCGCCTTCGGATGCGCCAAGCAGGTCGTTCAGGACCTGATAGATCGTCCTGCCTTCGTTTTCGGCCTGCCGGCGCAATGCCGGTGTGGCGGGATGGGTCGTGATGATGAAGTCAATCAGGCTGCCGGTGGCTGACTGGCCCGCTTCATTCAGCCACATGCCGGGCAGCATGGCATCGCGATAGGGGCCCCATACACCCGCCACGAAACGCGGTTGGGAGGAGACCGCCATATGGCAGCTCGATGTGCCGCCAATCAGCGCCAGTCGCCTGTCGAACGCGGGTGGTTCGCCATCAACCGTGCCGCCCATCATGCCGATGCCGCCGGCATGCGCATCAATGGCGGAAACCGCGACAGGCGTCCCGGCCAGAAGGCCAAGTTCCACGGCCGCCCGCGTATCGAGCCCATGTCCGACACGCCCCCCAAGCGGCCTGATGTCCGTGCCGATACGGCGGTAGCCCTCATCGGCCAGCACGCCAAGGCCTATGGCCCGGAAATAGCCGTCATCCCAACGGTTTTCATGGGCAAGGTAGGTCCATTTGCACACGGTTGAACAGCGTGAGCGCGAATCTGCCCCGGTTGCGCGCCAGGTCAGGTAATCCGGCAGGTCAAGGAAAAGGGCGGCGCGCGCGAACACATCGGGCAGATGACGTCTGAGCCATAACAGCTTCGGTGTTTCCATCTCGGGCGAAATCACGCCGCCCACGTAACGCAGCACATCGTGATGGCCTGCATTGATCTCCGCGGCCTCGGCCATGGCGCGGTGATCCATCCACAGGATCACGTCCTGTTCCGATGCGCCATCCGCATCGATGGAAAGTGGCTGCCCATCGGGGCCGACCACCACCAGCGAGCAGGTGGCGTCAAACCCGATGCCACGCACATCCAGCGCCTCCCCGGCCGTATCCCGTGCCATGGGCATGGCGATGGCAACGCTGTCGCACACCGCACGCCAGATATCACCGGAGGACTGCTGCATGTAATTGGCACGTGGCTGCCACGTGCGGGTTGGCGTGCTGCCAGCACCCAGCTTGTGGCCGTCCAGTGTGAAAACGCCGGCACGCGCGCTGCCTGTTCCGACATCAATGCCGATGACGACATCCATCTGCTTGGCCCGTTCCTTTGTGTTGGGGTGGCGGATCCGGTCAAATCCTGCCCTCACATTGCCGGAGGGAAGGATGCACGGGAGAGGGGCCTCATTTTCCCATGATGACTGTCTCTTCCACGATTTTGCTCTGCAGGGCCTTCTGCGCGCGCAGTTGCGCGGGCAGGAAGGGGTAGATCAGGTATTCATAGGCCGTTGCCCCCAGCAGGCCGCCAATCAGCGGACCGGCAACGGGAACCCACCAGTAATGACCCGCTGCGGGAAGGGCGGATCCATGCCAGCCTGCAATATAGGCGAACATCCGTGGTCCCAGGTCACGGGCCGGGTTGATGGCCCATGCCTCGAGATATCCCATGGAGGCACCAATGGCCGCGACCAGGAAACCTATGATCAGCGCGCCGAAATTGGCGCCTGGTGCCATTTCGTTATACTGTTCGGTAATGGCGAAAATGCCGAATACCAGTATGGCCGTCAGGATGATTTCATCGCTGAAGGCATGCCATATGGTTATGCCCGGCGCGGGCGCGGTAAAGAACACCCCCATCCCGCCACCACCTGCGCGGGTCATCTGGTGCAGGTCGTTGAAGTGGTTGATGACGGGGTAATACAGCGCGTAAACCAGCGCCGCCCCCAGAAAGCCGCCGACGATCTGCGCGACCCAGTAGGGGACCACCTTTTTCCACGGGAAGGCACGGTAGGTCGCCAGCGCCAGCGTGACCGCCGGGTTGGCATGCGTGCCCGAAACCGACCCGGTGGCATAGATGGCAACAGTGACCCCCAGCCCCCATACAATGCATACGCCCCAGTAGGCATGCAGGTAAGGGCTTGGGTCATAGAGGAGGTACATCGCCGCCACTGAATCACCAAAAGCGATGATGATGAATACGGCAAGAGCTTCGGAAATAAGCTCGCCCAGGAATTCCCGATTCATTGGCCTGTTTCCTTATGTATTGAGCCGGAGCCGGATTATTCCGCCCAGTCAAAGGATTTCTGTACTGCCTTCTTCCACCATGCGAGGTAGCGGTTACGCTGCTCTGGCGGCATTGTGGGCTGCCAGGTGCGATCCACTTCCCAGTTGGCGCGCAGGTCATCGATGTTTTCCCAGTACCCCACGGCCAGGCCTGCGGCATAGGCCGCGCCCAGCGCGGTTGTTTCCACCACCTTTGGCCGCACGACCGGGACATTGACGCGGAAATCTCACAGAAGGGTTGTACATCGGGTTAGATTATGAAAAAGTCTGTTTTGCACAAAAGAAATTTTCGTAAGCTATAAGAAAACCCGATGC
>NZ_NOXG01000032.1:0-16215 GCF_003207955.1 Novacetimonas pomaceti | reverse complement strand
TGTATCCTTCATCTGCCGTCCTTTCGCGCAGTCGTTTCTTCCAACGACCATTCTGGCACATTGCGATGCCGTGCGGGGAGGACGGCAACCACCCCATCTCGAAGGCCACGGCCTGGCGAATGTCACCGCCAAAACGCACCCGCATGAAACGTTTGTCCCGTGACAGGATGATGTTTTCGGGGTGGCTTCCGATCATCTCGACAAGGATGCGCTGGAACTGGATGGCCCGCATTGCCTGATAGGTCCGGTACGAGAGCGGACAGGCCCAGTCGGGGCGGGGAGAGACGTGCTGCTCCAGCAGGGAAAGCAGGATGCGTGAGGAGATGGCGAAGGCATCCGGAATGGTCTTGCCCGTACCCTGATCCATCTCGATCCGCATGGCGCGGATCTGGGGGAGCATGAGGGTCAGATACTGGCGGTAAAGGGCGGTGCCGATCTCCTTTTGCAGGCGGCGGGGGCTTTCCGTCTGGAGCGCACGACTGTCGGGCAGCGAGGCATCGATATGGCAGGTCACCATCCGCTTGGTGAGATCGGCGGAAATGCTGGTGACATCCTTGTTGGTGGTCAGGACAATCGGGGCATAGCGTTCGGCCATGTCATGATCGGTACGGACCATGTCCGGCACGTATTTGCCCATCCGGTCAGGCGTGACATCGTCGATCAGCAATGGAATGGCCCCCAGCCCGAAGCGCAGGGCCAGCGCACGTTGTGCGGTAAAGTCCGATGAGCGGATGCTCTTGACGATCCCGAACATGGACTGGGCGATGATCCGCGTGAACAGGGTCTTGCCCCCGCTGGAGCGGCCATACAGCACGGCATAGGGAGGATAGAGCCACGGGTCGATATGGTTGATGACGGCTCCCTGCCGCAGGAAAGCGGCAAAGGGAGCCATATAGAGCCAGACCAGAAAAGCCCAGTAGGACGCCATGGCGCTCTGGCTGTTGCCATAAAACGCCGCGAAGCTGCTGATATAGGCGACCAGCATGCGCGCATCCCGCGCGACCTGCGCGGCTGGTATGGTCTCCTTTTCCGACAGCCATAACCGGTCATTCAGATGGACTTCGCCCGTCCGGACCGACAGGGTCGCGTGTGGGATGTCATCTGCCGGACGATCCGGTGCAGGCAGGTTGTTGCGGGCCTGCAGGAAGGTCGAGACCGTCCGGGGCGTGACAAGGGCCATGCCCTTGCGGTTCATGGGCAGGGGCACGGTTTCCAGTTCCTGCCGCAGGCGTTGTGCCATGCGCAGGGCCGTGGCGGAAAAGCCGTCCGGCATGGGGATGCCGCCCTGTTCGACATGCGCAAGCCCGGCCCGGATGGCCCGGACGATGGGCACGTCCTCATAGGGGATCGGGTCCGTTCGAATATCCGCCTGCCCTGTTTTCGCAGTCGGAGAAACGCCGATCAGGATTTCATCTTCAACCGGCACGCTCTGTTTGTAATCGCGTTGGTAATAGTCTTCGAACACGTGCCATGCGGTTGGGTCATCAAAGGTGATGATCACTTCGTGCTGGCGGGCATGGAAGGCGGACAGGCTGAGATTGGCGGACCCCGTCACCACCCGGTGGCCATCGGGGCCGGACAGAAGGTAGAGTTTTTCATGACTGGGGCGGCCGGTCATCAGCCGGAAGCGTAGCGTGCCATCATGCAGGCGCGGCAGGAAGAGGCTGCTGCGTGACCCGAGAAGCTGGCGCAGGCCTTCCATAAGGGATTTCTGGTCAGCCAGGCAGTCCCGGAACCCGTAGTCTTCAAAAACCTGGCTGGCCTGGACAAGGGCCAGGTGGGTTTTGGTCAGGATATGCTCGGCGCCGAAGATGATTTCCATGTCTTCGAACTGTTCGGCAAGGTCGAGCAGGAATTCCAGAGAACTGGAAAAGGTAATGGCCCGAAGCGTGGAAAAACCTGCGAACACGTCCTGCCAGTTCTGCTGGGCATGCGCGTCCAGTCGGGCCTGAAAGACAGTCAGGGGGGCAGGCTGTCGTGAGGGCAGGTTTGAAAGCAGATCCGTCATGCGGGGCTCCGGCAGGCATGAAGGGGATGAGACCACCTACGATTGCGCGACTGGGGACCAGCGTGGGATCACGATAGGGAGAAATGTCATTTTTTCGGCGTCAGGTGATGCCTGTTGCCACACGGCGGTTGAGGGCGGTGGATACGTGAAGCATATGCTCATACAGAGTAGATTTCGATAGAACGGGAAAGAACGGAATTCGCATGAAAGGAAGCCATGCACAGGCTTCCTTTCATGCCGATCAGGTGACGCTATGTCTGCGGCCATGAAAAATCGGCATGGGCACCCATGGCCTGGAAAAACCATGCCGGGTCACGGTCCGGCATGCTCTCCTGCTGTTTCCTGAAAGCCGTCTTGTTCGTTCGAATGAAAAAATCATTGAGGTCTGCATCGATCAGTCCCTCATCCTGGAAGGCATGACAGATCTCCCGGGCATAGAGAACCGGGCAGACCACCAGAATATCGTCGTCATGTGTCACGGTCCGAAAGAGCGCCTGGAAGTCGCCGTTGCGGAACATGGTCAGTGTGACCTGTTGCTGATGTCTGGTCAGGCGTGACAGGGCCAGAAAATCGCTGATTGCGACCCAGGGTAGATCAGGCCGCCCGGACGGTGGCGCGAAGAAGCGCAGGGGCAGGTTCCTGAAGTCGGCCGCATGCAGGAAAGCAGGAGCGGGTTGAAGCATGGAATCTTTCTCACGATCATGCCGGCCAGAAGCAGCCGGATCGCGAAAGGCTGGATGACCGTCATGCGACCAGGCATAAAAAAACATCTCCAGTCGAATTATCTTCAGCAGCGGGATCCAAGCGGGTGGGGGCTTCCCAAGGAGCACTTATTAATGGCCCCTTTTCCATGCTGCCCGCACCAACGGTGCAATGGTGTATGAAGAACCTATGTCAGGTCGGGTCCAATGTAGTCCCGAATGCGGTGTCAGTCAGGTACCAGAACGGGGCCGAGACAGTGCCAAGAGGGGGGTATGCAGTGGCTAGACAGAAGGAGATTGACCGCCATGAGCAGAAAAACAGGTCCATGCCCTCGCTGCACAGTGACGAAGCGGCCGAGGATTTCGTCGCGACCGCCGATCTGACCCGATATGACCTGTCCGGTTTCAAGCCCATGCGCTTTGAGATCGAACCCAAGGCGGCTGCCCTCAACATGCGCCTGCCGGCGTCCCTGCTGGACGCCGTGAAAGCCAGGGCGAAGGCAAAGGGCATCCCATACACACGCTATGTGCGGATGCTGCTGGAGACCGATGTCGCACAGGCGCGGTAAAGCGTATTCAGACCAGAACAGAGGAGATCGGGCGATGTAGGTACGCCCGGGAATCACTCCGTGCGTCATGGAGGGGAAGTTCCCATGTCTGCACGCAAATACTCATAAATGACCCGGATACCTATCCTTGACGCACTGATGGAACGACTGTTTCACGACCCAACGGCTACCCTTGCGACGACCCATGGACATACTCGAAACCGACATTGCTCCTACCCATACGTAGCTGGTCTTCATACACCATTGCACCGTTGGTGCGGGCATGCCCAAAGGGCTTGGAAAACCCGAGCCCCTTCAGCTAAAGGGTAGACCGATGCGGCTGGGGTCTGGGGATGGCCTCGCGCACCGTCAGCATCAGCCAGTAGGCGGCGGTGTGCAACACGAGGCGGACCTGATTTGCGCGAGACGAGCGACAGCCTGTCCGGTCTGAGGCCAGTTGCCCCTTGTGCAGCCTGATCAGGTTTCCCACCTGTCCCCGGGCGCAGTAGAGGGTGTCGTAAAGCCATCCGGCATTCCCGCCACGCAGGTTGGTGACGACACAGCGTATATCTGTGCCCGTTCTATGTACCGATCCCTACCCTGGTCATAATAAAAATACCCATCCTGTTGGGTTTTGTGGTAGGATGTGACCATGCCAACAGTTCACCGAGTGGGCCGCTTCAGGTTCATGATCTATGCAAATGACCATGATCCGGCCCATGTCCATGTGTTCTGTGATGGCCGTGAAATCATCATCAACCTTGGGGAAACCAAGGCAACGGTCCGGGAGATTGCCCCCGGCGTGAAGCGAGCAGACGTACGCGAGGCGTTCAGGATCGCGGTGGAACAACGCGAAGCCCTATTGGCCGCATGGAGGACGATTGATGCGCAACGATCATGACATCGAAAAGCAGATGGATGCCGCTTATGAACGTGGTCGCATTCGGCGCGAGACGGTGCCCCAGGCGATTGCTGCTGGGTACGATGCCACGACAGGGCGCGTAACCGTTGAGCTGTCCAATGGCACCCGCTTTGAATTCCCTGCCTCACAGGCTCAGGGCCTTGAGAGAGCAACGCCAGAGCAACTGGCTCAGGTAGAAATCATGGGAGGCTACGGCCTGCACTGGGAGGCACTGGATGCTGACCTACTGGTGCCGGAACTGATGGCGGGCCTGTTTGGGTCCCGTGCTTACATGGCGGCAAAGGCAGGCCGACAGGCATCGCCAGCAAAAGCCGCAGCGGCACGTCGAAATGGTGTCAAAGGCGGCCGACCAAGAAAGGTCGCATAACTCACATATTGAGGTAATAATGAATTATTTTTTTAAAATACCACACAATTAAAATGTATCAATACAAGACCAAAGTTCACCGACACCAAAAAAATAGCAAAAAGTACTAAAAGATATATAAATAACGAATGTAGACATTTAAAATTTCATTATGTAAGATTTAAAAAATACTCTTATGCATTTTGGACCTGTAACGGTTTTGTGCCGGTCCTGAGGTAAATAGGAGCAGTCCCATGACTCATGACATTCCTGTTATCGACATTGCCCCCCTGCGCCAGGGTAACGGTGCGGAGCGGGAGGCCGTGGCCAGCGCCATCGGCAGGGCCTGCCGCGAGACCGGCTTTTTCTACATTACCGGCCATGGCGTATCTCCCGATACGATAGCAAAGCTCTTCGAGGCCTCGCACACGTTCTTCACCCAGCCCGCCGCCGCCAAGGAAGCCGTGGCCATGAGCCGCGTGGGCCAGAACCGGGGCTATGTGGGGCTGGGGGTCGAACGGCTTGATACGACTTCCCTGCCCGACCGCAAGGAAGCCTTCAACATCAGCCCTAACCAGCCCGGTGGCCAGGACGCATGGCCTGCTCTACCGGGATGGCAGGATCTGATGATGGCATATTTCGCCACCTGCCTCGATATCGGCGCGGCACTGCATCGCGGTTTTGCCCGTGACCTTGGGATGGATGAGGATTTCTTTGCCGATAAATTCAGGCACCCCATGGCCACGCTACGCCTGCTGCGCTATCCGCCCGCGCAACCGGCCAGCACGGCACCGGGGGCAGGTGCCCATACCGATTACGGCAATGTCACGATCCTTGCGGTTAATGGCGTATCGGGCCTGCAGGTACGTCCGCGCGGTAGCGACTGGACGGACGCCCCGCTGATTCCCGGCACGTTCATCTGCAATATCGGTGACTGCCTGATGCGGTGGAGCAATGATGTGTATGTCTCGACCCCGCATCGGGTATTGCGCCCTGCAGGCGAGCGGTATTCGATCGCCTTCTTCCTCGATCCCGATGCGGATGCATTGGTCGAGCCGATCGTAACCCGTTCCGGCGAGCATGCGCATTATCCGCCTGTCACCGGGCATGACTACCTGCAGGAAAGACTGCAAGCGACATACGGGCACAAAAACCAGCGCCACTGAGGCAGAAGGCTTCCATCGTGCGGGTGGGTGGTCCGTGGGATGCGATCAGGAATGGTCTGTCGTAAGGCTGGCAGACTGGTCTGTGGAGGTGGGCCAGTGACTCTTTTTTCCTGTCCGACCGTTGTGAGGTGCCGGGACTGGAGAAAGGCGTAGGCCATGGACAGACATATTAAAGGGGGGTCCGATTAGCGACACTGAAAATGGCGGTTTTCCAATGATTTTCCATAATCATGAGGATAAAAACGAAGGGCCAGGATCCAGAAAACCGAAAGCTGCCCTGGCGCCAGGCGCAGCGGTCCTTGTCACCGGCCTGCGATAATAGGCCGTCACATTCACCCTTCTACGGCACTGCGGCCGCCTTATTGCCCTGGTTCAGGCAGGGGAAGGGGATGATCGGTACCGAGGCTGGCCGCCCATGCCTTCACCGCTTCACCACTGATGAACAATCCGGCATCAGCCTCGGCCAGTGCCCGGCGTGTCGCTTCGTTCTTTTCGGCTTCCCGATCGGAATGACCTGTTTCCATGATGGTGTTCCTCCCGGACCAGATCATCAGGCCCGTTCCGGTCTGTGTCCACGTGTTTCTGGTGACCGCAGCGCCCGAGAACCCTGTGCGTCATCGACAATGTCCATGTTCGATGGGATCAGGACGTTTCGCTGAAGCAGGGGAAGGGAGGGATATGAGTTTTCCGGCCACAGGAAACCCGCAGATAATTATTACCTTATCGTTACATAAGGTGGGCACAGATATACGCTCGCTCACCGCAATCATGGATGCCCGCCAGTGCGGAGAGATCACAGCCGATGAAATGATCGCCCAGATCCGGCTGATATCTCAACAGGAAGACTGAGTTTTTCTTGCTTCGGCAGAGAACATTGGGAGCCTGTGGTAGAATCCTGTCATCGGGAATTGAGTTAATCCGTTGCAGGAATGCGGGCTTGAAAAATCATACTGTTGTAACTACAATTCCGTAACTACTGGAGCGGATTGTGACCATATGGGTATGGGATCCTGAAAAGGATTCAAAAAACAGGGAGAAGCATAAGCTGCCTCTGGAAACCGGCAGGTTTGTTCTCGACGGCGATCCGCTCGCATTGTCTGTCCCTGATCCCCATCCAGATGGGGACAGGTGGCGAACCATAGGGAAGATACGGGGCATCACAACTCTCTTCGTCGTTCATACAGAACCCGTGGAAGACGAGGAGGATGGCGAAGAATACGGTCGTATTATCAGCGTAAGAAAGGCAACTGCCCATGAGCGCAAAGCATACGAAAATGGACTCTGAACTGCTTCAGGCGTTACGGGCTGTGGAGGCCATGCCTGACAATCAGATTGTGACGGATGATGAAGCCCCAGAAATTCGTGACTGGTCACATGCGGAACGGGGGCGCTTCTATCGACCCCGTAAAGTGCAGAAAACCGTGCGGTTTGACGCTGATGTCGTGGCTTTCTTCGAGAAGGACGGGCCTGGCTATCAGACACGTATGAATGATGCGCTGCGTGAAATTATGAATCGCGCCTTACGTAAGGCGCCCACGAAAACAGACGCGGGATCTGCACGATCTTCACGGCGCGGGAAGACGGTACACGCATAAGAGTGGCTCTGACCTTTCTTTGCCCACTTTCCTGCACGAGAAGGAGATCGACCACCATGAGCAGCAAAAACAGGTCCATGCCCTCGCTGCACAGTGACAAAGCGGCCGAGGATTTCGTCGTAACCACCGATCTGATCCGGTATGACCTGACGGATAGCCGTGACCAATGTACGCCTCGTTACCTTCCTGCGGTGTGCGAGAGCGTCCCCCTTATTGCCCGGGTTGTGGCAGGGGGAGCGGGTTATCCGTGCCGAGGCTGGCGGCCCATGCCTTCATGTCCCGTTTCTCCCGGTCTGGACCTTCAGGCCAGTTTCGGCCTGCGTCCGCGTTTCTTCTCTGGCAGGCGTGTGACCGGCACCCCAGTTCCTGATGTTTCCGAAGGGGCCGGTGTCGCCTTGATGACCCGCCCTAGTCCAATCTCCTGTGCCAGGGCAGAGCGTCGGGCTGCGTAGGATGGGGCGGTCATCGGGTAGCTTTCCGGCAGGTCCCATTTTTCCCGATACTGCTCGGGTGTCATGCCATAGACAGTACGAAGATGGCGCTTGAGCATCTTCATTTTTTTTCCGTCCTCCAGACAGACAATGTAGTCTGGAAACACGGATTTCTTCACAGATACGGCTGGCACCAGATCCGGTGTTTCGGTCATCGCCTGTCCCAGACTTCCGAGCGCCTGAAACACCGTTGCGATGAGGCCTGGCAGGGTATCCGCCGGAACCGTATTGCTGCTGACATAGGCAGCGACAATCCGGGTCGTAAGCTCCCGCAGCGTGTCAGCTTCGGATGATCGTGTCTCGTGGTCAGTCATGGTCACGTCTGCCTGTTGTCCTGTCATGTTCCCGGTCCCTGTCGAAGGCATGAAGTCCCGCACGCCTCCAGCGTGTTTTCAGGTCAACCGGAGCAGTATCATTGCTGCCCTGGAGCTGTCCTGCAATATCCAGAAAAGCCCCGAGCAGGGTGGCGCGGTCATCATCTGTCAGATCGACCAGTCCCGCCTTCTGGACCAGGCCGCCCAGTTCGATCAGATGATGAGTGCGTTCCCGTCGCGCCTTCGCCCAGTCGCGCATGTCGGTGCGTGCCTTTCGTGCCTGATGGCGATGGATCAGGGCTTCCTGCTTCCTGATCCGTCTTTCAAGCGCCAGCAGATCCGTTCTGATCGTTTCCGGTTCCTTTCCGGCCGCCCTTTTTTGCGCCAGCCTGAAAGAACGCCGTCCCCCGTTCGGTCCACCTCGCGACGGCTTCGGGTTTGCCGTCTGCCTGTTCGACAGCCGCAAGCAGCACACCGGCCAGCGCCTCGATGGACAGGGTATCGGCTCCCGTCGCCTCGACCAGTTCGCCGAGCTGGATGGTCCGTTGCGCCTTAAGCTGCTTCGCCTTTTCCTGAAGCGCCTTCAGTTCCGCATCAATGTCCCGTGGCCTGCGCATTTCCGGTCCCCTGTCCTGCTGGTCTGTGCCATACTCTACCACACAGGCGAGAACCGCGTCACTCATCCAGACAAATCAACCCTTGTTGTGCAGTAAGATGTGAGTGCGCGCTTATACGTCACTTCGTGACGTGCGCTTGAGTGGTGTGATAGGATCGCGTTTATGGCGATCTATCACCTGCATGCGAAGGTCATCAGCCGCGCCACCGGCCGGAGCGCCGTGGCGGCGGCGGCCTATCGTTCGGCGTCCCGCCTGCATGACGTACGGCTGGATCGCGATCATGACTTTTCCAACAAGAGCGGCGTGGTGCATTCCGAGATCCTACTACCCGATGGCGCGCCGGAACGGTTTCTCGATCGTGCGACCCTATGGAATGAGGTCGAGGCGATCGAGAAGCGCAAGGATGCCCAGCTTGCCCGCGAGGTTGAGTTTTCAATCCCGCGCGAAATGACCCAGGCGCAGGGGATCGCGCTGGCACGGGATTTCGTGCGGGAGCAGTTCGTGGAACGCGGCATGGTGGCCGATCTCAATGTGCATTGGGATATCGGCGAAGACGGACAGGCGAAGCCCCATGCCCATGTGATGCTGTCCACGCGGCGGATCGAAGTCAGAACCGGAGAGGTTGTGCATGGAAGACGAGACGGAATCCCGCATCCTGAACGAGGCGGCGGGGGCGCATACGACTTCGCGTCGGATCCTGGACCTGATGGAGCAGAAAGGGGAGGACGATCCGCTCAAGCTCATGATCCGTCTGCTGACAGAGATCCGGGAGACGCAGCGCGGCATCCTGCTGAAGCTCTCGACGCTGGAGAAGCGCTTGCAGCGGCTGGAAGAACAGCGCGACTGATTGCTGCGGCACGGCTGCGGCATGAAGGTCTGGGGCTGGCGCAGAATCAGCCTTTCATCGGGTTCGGTGCGAAAGAGCGTTCGTGGAATGACAGGGATCTGCTGCTGACGTGGCGGGAGCGGTGGGCGTCGCTCGCCAATGAACGGCTGGCTGAACTGGACCTGGATGTGCGGATCGACCATCGGTCGTTCGCGACACAGGGGATCGACCTTGAGCCGCAGAACAAGATTGGTCCGGTCGGGATGCGTCGGGAAGAGCGGGGCGAGGATGCACAGCGGGTTGCCGACCATCTGGAGATCGCGCGGCGCAATGGCGAAAGGTTGCTGGCCGAGCCGCATGTGGCGCTGGAGGCGCTGACGCGACAGCAGAGCACATTCACCCGCCAGGACCTGGCGCGGTTCGTGGACCGGCATACGGCAGATGCAGAACAGTTCAGTGCTGTCATGGTTCGGGTGGAGGCATGTCCGGAGCTGGTCGCGCTCGGGAAAGACGGGCACGGGCGAGAGCGGTTCTCCACGCGCGCGATGATCGGGGTCGAGCAGCGTCTGGAAGAGGCATCGTTCGCGATGGGGCAGTCCCAGGGTCATGCGGTGCCGCTGGCAGTGCGTCGGGCGGCGATGGCGCGGGATGGGCTTGGGGATGAGCAGGCGCTGGCGGTGGGCGAGGTCACGAAGTCCCGCGACCTGTCTGTGGTGGTCGGTTATGCCGGGACGGGGAAGAGCACCATGCTGGGTGTGGCCCGTGAGGCGTGGGAAGAGGCCGGGTATCGGGTGCGCGGGGCGGCGCTGTCGGGGATCGCGGCGGAAGGTCTGGAAGCGGGGGCCGGGATCGAAAGCCGGACGCTGGCCTCCCTGGAGCGTGCGTGGGAACGTGGGTTTGACCTGCTGGAGCGCGGGGACGTGCTGGTGGTGGACGAGGCTGGCATGGTGGGGTCACGGCAGATGGAGCGGGTGCTGTCGGCCGCGCGCAGTGCTGGGGCCAAGGTGGTGCTGGTAGGTGATCCCGAGCAGTTGCAGGCGATCGAAGCCGGTGGTGCGTTCCGGGCGGTGGCCGAGCGGGTCGGGTCTGTGGAAATCACCGCCGTGCGCCGGCAGCGTGAAGACTGGCAGCAGGGGGCCACGAAAGAGCTTGCAACCGGGCGGACGGATAGGGCGCTGGAGCGCTATGAGGCGGCCGGCCTGGTGTGCGGGCATGACACGCTGGAAGAGGCGCGGGCCGGGGTAGTGGCCGGGTGGGATGAAGCGCGTCAGGCCGCGCCAGAGGAAAGCCAGATCATGCTGGCGCATCGGCGTGTCGATGTGCGGGCGCTGAACGAGGCGGCGCGGGAGATCCGGCGGGACGCGGGTGAACTGGGTGATGATGTGCTGGTGCCGACCGCCCAGGGCGAGCGGGTGTTCGCGGACGGGGAGCGTATCTACTTCCTGCGCAATGACCGGGCGCTGGGGGTGAAGAACGGCACGCTGGGCACGGTGCGGGGCATCACGGGGTCGGTCGAGGCCGGGGATCTCGTGCTGTCGGTGCAGCTCGACGGGCCGGGTGGTGCCGGGACTGGCCGGGTCGTGTCCGTGTCGGTGGCTGATTATGACGCGCTGGATCATGGCTATGCGGCCACCATTCACAAATCGCAGGGTGTGACGGTGGACCGGGCGCATGTGCTGGCGACGGGGAGCCTGGACCGGCACGGGGCCTATGTGGCGCTGTCGCGCCACCGGGAGAGCGTGTCCGTTCATTGGGGCCGGGATGATGTCGGCGACCGGGACGGGCTGGTGCGGCGGCTGTCGCGCGAGCGGCTGAAGGATACCACGCTGGATTACCTGCATGTCCGGGATCGGGATGCCGGGTTTGCGCGACGACGCGAGCTGCATGTCCCCGAGAGCGAGATCGTGGTGGAGCGTGAGAAGGCTGCCTCTGGCCCCCAGAAGGACAGGCAGGCCGAAGCTGTCCGTACGCCAGATCCGGCACCGGCACAGCGGAAGCGTGGGATGTTCGACGGGCTGGACCTGTCCGTGAGGCTTGGTCGTCGCACATCGGAAAAAGACGTGTCGGCCGGGATGAATGCCGGGGCCAGTAAGGGGGAAAGTGGGGTTGAGCGTGAAGCTCCCGCCTCGCCCTTTGCCGGGTTGCGGCTGCCGCGTGTGCAGCGCGCGCAGGTGCCTGCCGGGCTGGGCGGGTTTGTGCCGGGTGGTGATCCGCTCCACCAGGCGGTGGAGCAGTATGCGCGGGCGGTGCGGGACATCGGGCGCATGGTGGAGCAGGACCTGCCGGTGCTGGAGCACCAGAAGAAGGCATGGCTTGATGCCAGCACGGCCCTGGAACGGCTAAGGCCCGGGGCGGTGATCGCTCTGGAAACCGCCGTGAAGCATGAACCGGAGATCCGGCAGGCCCTGTACGGGCTGGAGGGGCCGGCACGGGCGCGCAGGCTGATCGAGGGGCTGGAACACGAGGACAAGGTGCGGCATTCCCCCGAGTTGCGGGCCGCGCGGTTCGTGAAGGCGTGGGACGGGCTGAGCCGCGAGCAGCAGGGTGTGGCGCTCAGGGAACTGAAGCGGGACGCGCAGCTTGAATCCCTCCTGCGGCAGAAGGGACACGAACTGGGCGTCCGGAAGGGATCGACGCTCGATCACGGATTGCAGCCGCAGCGTACGCGCTCGCTGTCGCGCTCCAGGGGGCGGGATATGGATATGGGGATGTAGGAGATTTTGATTTACGTTAACCAGTGACGTCATATATGATGTCACTATGCGCGTTGTTCTTGATACGGATGTTGTTCTTTCGGGATTTATGTCGCCGGATGGAGCGTCCCGGCAGCTTTTGCTGGGGGCCTTGGATGGGAATTTCAGTCTGCTGCTCTCCACGACCCTCCTGGTCGAATACGAGGCGGTGTTGCGTCGCTCTGAAAATCTTTTCCGAATGGGCGTTCAGGGGGATGAAGTTCTGGAGGTTCTTGATGGACTTGCAGGGTGTTGTGTGCCGGTTTCTTTTGATTACAGGTGGCGACCGACAGGTGCGCATGGTGATGATGAACTTGTGGTTGAGACAGCGATCAACGGGAATGCGGATGCGATTGCCACGTTCAATCTGAAAGACATGCAGCGGGCCGTATCACGGTTCGGTATTCCAGCAGTGCGGCCAGGTGTTCTTTTGCGAAGGATGAGAGGATGAGTAGCAGTAAAATCCAGCTTCGGCTTCCGGAAGATATGCGGGAAGCCGCAACGCGTCAGGCGGCGCTTTCAGGTGTCAGCATGAACCTTTTTGTTGCGACGGCTGTCGCGGCCCGGCTGGGTGGGCAGGCAGAAGCGGAACGGTATTTTTCTGCACGGGCGACACGGACCACGCCTGCTCGTGCCAAAGCTCTTCTGGAGCGGATCGGAACAAAGGGGCAGATCAGGGACGATGATCGTCTGGACGTGCCGGAAAACTGAATCTGGATGAGGGGATGTCGGGTTTTTCTGGAAAGATATCGAAATTATATTTATGATATCATTCCAGGAAATGAGGAGTCCTGTCATGTCCTCTGTCGTTATTCGTAATCTTCCGGAAGAGACGCATCGGGCGCTGAAGGCGCAGGCCATGCTGCATGGGCGCAGTACGGAAGCAGAGATCCGGACCATTCTGGAAGCGGCCGTCCGGCCGCCGCAGCGGGTCCGGCTGGGATCGCTTCTGGCGTCCATCGGTCGGGAGGCCGGTGTGTGTGATCAGGATATTGCGGCCTTGCAGACCCGCGATCAGACCCCGGCCGAGCCGATGTCCTTCGAATGATCCTGCTCGATACCAATGTGATCTCGGAGCCGTGGAAGCCCGTCCCGGAGCCGCG
This sequence comes from Novacetimonas pomaceti, assembly GCF_003207955.1. Lineage (NCBI taxonomy): Bacteria > Pseudomonadati > Pseudomonadota > Alphaproteobacteria > Acetobacterales > Acetobacteraceae > Novacetimonas > Novacetimonas pomaceti. The sequence goes on along the minus strand of NZ_NOXG01000032.1, from coordinate 2,846 downwards.
TGTTCTGGCCTGGATCGATGGACAGGCGATCGAGACGCTTTTTCTGTCTGCCGTCACGGTGGCGGAACTGCGTTTCGGGATCGGGGCGATGCCGACCGGTCGGCGGCGTTCTGTACTGCATGAGCGGCTGGAACAGGAGGTATTGCCCTTGTTCGCGGGGCGTGTCCTGTCGTTCGATCTGGCGGCGTCCCAGGCCTATGCCGAACTGATGGTGCGGGCCAGGTCAGAAGGTCGGGCGATTGGCAAGGCAGATGGCTATATTGCGGCAACCGCTGCATCCCGGGGTTATGTCGTGGCCAGCCGCGACGTGTCTCCTTTCGAGGCGGCCGGTGTGCGGGTTCTCAATCCGTGGGAGGATACCTGATGTCCTGCGGCATGCTTGAGAGCGGATGATTTAATGTGTATGATTTCTATTGGAGATACACATCATGCGAACAAACATCATCATTGACGATGCCCTCATGACAGATGCGCTGAAGGCGTCTGGCGTCAAAACCAAGAAGGAAGCGGTCGAACTCGGGTTGCGGACGCTGATCAAGCTGAAGCAGCAGCGGGAACTCCGCACCTTGCGGGGAAAGCTCGACTGGCAGGGTGATCTTGATGCCATGCGCTCCGACGCATGATCCTGGTGGATTCATCGGTCTGGATCGATTTTTTTCGGGGGAAGACGACCCCACAGGTTGATCTTCTTGACCAGATGCTGGGGGAAGATCTGGTCAGCATTGGCGATCTGATGATGACCGAGGTCCTGCAGGGTTTCTCAAACGAACGGGATTTCAATCAGGCACAGAGGATGCTGGGTGCCCTGGACCTGGTTGAAATCGGTGGTCGCGATGTGATGGTCGAGGCGGCGCGGTATTTCCGTCATCTACGCGGTCGGGGCATTACGATCCGGAAAACCATTGATACCCTGATTGCGACCCGGTGCATCGTGAGCGGTCATCGCCTGCTCTACAGTGACCGGGACTTTGATCCGTTCGTGGACCATCTGGGGCTGGAACGGGCTGCCTGATCGGGGGGGCAGGCTACCGGGGGAGGTATGTTGTGCAGGAAAAAGAACAAGCCGTGTGTCAGGAGACAGCGCATCTTCTGAGTAGTCCGCGCAATGCGGAAAGATTGCGACGGACTATTCAGAACGCGGCTTCAGACAGTCGGCCCAACAGGCTTACGCTCCTGGCAATGGAAGAAGGGCGAAGGCGGCTGCTTTTCGGAAAGCAGGAAAGGGCCGGAACGCAAGAGGCTGGCCAGGATGATGATCGTCTGGACGTGCCGGAAAACTGAATCTGGATGTGGGGATGGTTCCATCATGAGCGAGACGGATCCGGCAGCCCGTGCCTTTGAGGATCTGTGCGCCGAAATGACGGTGCTCCGGCGCAGCGTGGAAGCGCTGCCCCAGGCATGGCGGGACAACCGGCCGCCTGACTACACGCCGGACCTGGCCAGACTGGTCAAGGCCCTGAACGACGTGAGCGCGCGCATGAAGGCGATCGAGGCCAGTCCGACGCTGAAGATGACACCGCAGGCCTACGGGCAGGGGGTACGCCAGGCAGGGCTTTCTGTTAGTCAGGACATGCAGGCCGCCTTTCATACCGCGATCCGTGCGGTTCAGGTGGAGCGGCAGCAACTGACCGACATTGTCGGGCAGGCGCGCACCCGGGACCGGCAAAGCTGGTGGGTGTTGAAGGTAGGGCTGGCCTGTCTGGTTGCAGGGATCGGGTTGTCTCCTGTTCTGGCGTATCTCTTGCCATCTTCTGTCGGGACGCGAGTGGCATCTTTTATTGTTGGGGAGAAAGATCGCTGGAACTCTGGGGCCATGATGATGGCGGTCAGCAATCCTGAAGGCTGGCAACGTGTACGTGAGGACAGCCAGCTGGTTGAGGTCAACAGAGACAGGATTGCAGCTTGCCAGAAAGTGGCCTCAGGTCAGGAAAAAACTCAGAAATCTTGTGTCATCATTGTTCCGTCAGAGCAGGAATAGTCTGTGGAGAGATATGAAGCCGAAATAGAAAGTGACATGTCAAAGAAACCGGATTTCTTTGACGGATCATTCTGACGTGTTAGAAAAAACGCATATTGCTACCACGTCAGGATGTCATGTTAACGTCAACCTACCCTATTCGGCCTTTACCGCCTCAGACGGAGATAGAAACGGTTCCGGTTCTCAGGGCGCTGGTCGAGGCCAACCGGGCTTTGGCGGAGTTGAAGGGGCGGGCGGCAACCATTCCCAATCAGGGGATACTGATTGATACGCTGGCTTTGCAGGAAGCCAAGGCGTCCTCGGAAATCGAGAATATCGTCACCACCCAGGATGAGCTCTTTCAGGCGGATCTGTTTCCCGAGGGGCCGGACTCAGTGGCGGCCAAGGAAGTCGCCCTCTATCGTGATGCCTTACATCTGGGATTTCGGCAGCTGAAGGAAACCGATGGCCTAGTCCTGAACAAGAGGCTGATCGCGATTTTCCAGATGCTCAAGAAGCGGGAGGATGGGTTTCGAAATACCCCTGGAACAGCCCTGAAGAACGAGCGCACGAGGGAAGTGGTCTTTGTGCCGCCGCAGGACGGGCGGGAGATTATCGGGCATATGTCGGATCTGGAGCGGTTCGTGAATGATGACGGGCTCTGTGACCTGGATCCACTTGTTGATTTTCACTGAGAACTGTCAATCGGCACTCAAAAATAACCCCTGATCGGCATGCAATATTAACCCCCTGTTGAAGGGCCGGCCTGTCTCCTGAAGCCGTAGGCGTAAGGAGACAGGCCGGGGCAGGTATGGATCTGGAGAGAGGTTCAGTTACGGTTCCTGAACCGCCAGCTTTCGTTCCCTGTCTCGATGATGTCGCAGTGATG
>NZ_NOXG01000031.1:0-16746 GCF_003207955.1 Novacetimonas pomaceti | reverse complement strand
AAGCAGAATATCGTCAATATTCCAGATCGGGCTCCTGTGGGATGACTGAATTCTACAAAATGACCCGAAATTGCCTCAAGTGTGAGAAATCCGCGTCGAGGGCAGGTTGAGCAGGAAGTAGGACCACAGGAAACTGGATGAAACCCAGCCCATCTGCACCGGGGTGAGGGAAAATTCCCTGCCCATCGTGGGCAGGGCGATGGAAAGCGCGGCACGGTCGCCATAGCTGATGGCGTACATCAGGAACACGAGAAAGAAGAACACGTAGCGGGCGGGAATTGCGCGCCTGCTTCGGGCCTGGGTGGGGATTTCACCTGTTGTCACGGTCCGGGGCTCCTGATGTGCCATGGATTTACAGGAAGGGAAGGGCGCATTGCGCGCGGACATGTATTCAGGGCGGGGTGCCCGTGGCCGCATCCATTGTTCCTTCGGCCACGGCCTTGCGTTTCGCGGGGCGGTCGTGGCGCAGCATCCAGACGCCGGACCCGATGATCAGCAGCCCGCCGATCACCATCGCGCCACCGGGGATCTCCCCAAATCCGAACCATCCGATAAGCGCGGCCCACAGCAGCCCTGAATAGGCAAACGGGCCAATGGCGGAGACCTGCGCGGATGCGAATGCTTCGGTCTGCAGGACCTGCGCGATCCCGGCGAAAGCCCCCACGGCGACAAGGCACGCAGCCTCGCCCAGGCCGGGCGTGGTCCAGATGAAGGGAAGGGGCAGCGCGGTCATGCCCGTCATCAGGATGGCCTGCCACAGGGCGATCGTGGTGCTGGCTTCCGTGGCGGAAAGCTGTCGGATCTGCATGGTGGTCAGGGCGCCCACCGCGCCCTGGGCCAGTGCGACGAAATAAGCCCAGTACGGGACGGCGGCACCAGCGGCGGTGACAGCGCCATGCAGCAGCCCCTTGCCCAGCGCGACCACGACCACGCCGGAAAACCCGATCGAGACCGCAACCCATCGCTGGAACGATGGCCGTTCATGCAGGAGCGGGATGGAAAGCAGCACAAGGAACAGCGGCTGCGTATAGGACAGGACCTGCTGTTCCGCCAGCGAAAGGCGCGTTACGGTTATCACGACCATGATCATGCTGATCAGCCCGATGACCGAACGCAGCACGTGACCGCCAAAATGATGCGTTTTAAGAACGATTCCCGTGCGTGCGGCGATCAGCAGCACAAAAGGCAGCGAAAACAGGTTGCGGAAGAAAATGATTTCAAGGGCGGGAAGGGTCGATCCCGTCAGTTTCTGCAGGGCATTGAGGGCGGCGGTGAAAAATGTCGCGGATGCCAGAAGTAATGCGCCACGTTTCAGGTCATGCTTCATTCTGTCCGTACCTCAATGCACGACATGGACGGGGGCGCTTTACGATGGATCAATGCCGGCCATAACCCCTTGGGCGTTTCACGTTACGGCATCGTAACGCAGGGCGCGCAATCCACGTTATAGAAGTTCGTTGCGGGGCAATAAGAAATTCTTATGGCTGTGGAGCGGATCAGTCCATGATCTGGCATGCCGGGGTCAGCACGCCGCCACTGGCCTCGATTTCCGCGCGGATGGCCCGGGCGAGTTCCACGGAACCGGGTGTATCGCTGTGCACCAGGATGGACTGGGCCCTGACCGGCAGGCGGACACCATCGATGGTCGTGACGGACCCGTCCTGCAGGAACTGGTTCACGCGCGCGCGCACCTTTGCCAGGTCATGGATGACGGCACCCGGCTGTCCACGCGGCACCAGCGTGCCCTGTGTCGTATAGGCCCGATCGGCCAGGAAAAGGGTCTGCGCCCGCAGCCCGGCCTTGGCTGCGGCGCGCTCGGTCGCCTGGCCGGGCATGCAGAATACGCTCAGGTCACGGTCCAGCGCGGCAATGGCGCGGGTCAGGCGCAGGGCAAGGCCTTCATCCGCATTCGCCATGTTGCCAAACGCGGCATGGTAGCTGACATGCGTCACCCGATGGCCGTGGCGTGCTGCAATCCCCTGCAGGGCGCCGATCTGGTAACACAGCATGGATTCCATGTCCGCGTCCGAAACGGCCATGGCGCGTCGCCCGAAACCGATCAGGTCCGGCAGGCCGGGATGGGCGCCGATCCCGACCCCCTTTTCCTTTGCCAGCCGCACGGTGCGGTCCATGATGGCGTAGTCACCCGCATGGAAACCACAGGCGATATTGGCCGAGGAAACCGTATCCATCAGCCCGTCATCATCAGCGATACGCCAGCGGCCAAAGCCCTCGCCCATGTCGGAATTGAGGTCGATCTTCATGCCTTGTCTCCTGACTTCGCGCCTGCCTTGCCCCCGGCGCGACGATGGGCGGAACTGCGATAGTGGGCAGCCATCATGCGCAGGTCATCGAGATAGGCATTGACCGGCCGCATGGCCGCCACTCCCTGTTCGAAGCTGCATTCGTGGAACTGGATGCGCGTGCCGATGCGCGCCTGCGCCAGATGCCATAGGTCAGCCTCGATCACGGTGGCGATGCGGGGATAGCCGCCCACGGTATTGGCATCCGCCAGCTGCACGATCGGCTCGCCCGCTGGCGGGACCTGCACGATGCCGGCGACCACGCCATAGGAACGCAGCTCAACCTTGTGACGCAGCGTAAGCGGCTCGCCCGACAGGCGGTAGCCTACGCGATTGCTCTGCGGCGTGATGCGCCAGTGGACGTGCCACAGCCGCTCCTGTGCCTCTGGCGTAAAGAGCGCGTAATCGGTCGCGGGCATGGCGCGCAGGTGAATCAGCCGGGCGTCATCCGTGTCGGTCGCGGCATCGAGTGCCACGGCGGGGGGCAACGCGCCGTATCCCGCGGCATCAAGGACGATGTCACCACCGCGAAGCGTGTCGCCAGCCTCCAGAGGGCGGCCATCCAGCCCGCCGAATCCCCCGCGCAGCTGCGTGCTGCGCGAACCCAGCACGACCGGGACATCAATCCCGCCCGCGATGCAGATATAGCCACGCGCGCCCTGCCGGGGTGGTCCCACGCGCAGGACCTGCCCCGCCGTCGCCGTTTCGACCATCCATGGCAGGATGGCCCGGCCGTCGAGTTCGATTTCGGCGTCGATCCCGGTCACGGCAAAACTGCCCGCGGTGTCAAAGCGCAGTACGAATGGATAGGTCTGCAGTTCGATGCAGGCATCATCATCCTGATTGCCCAGCAGGATGTTGCCCACCCGCAGGGCGATGGGATCCATTACGCCCGATGTGCCCACGCCCAGGTTGCGGTACCCGGGGCGTCCCAGATCCTGCACCGTGTTCAGGGGCGATGTTTCAAGGATCGTAATCACAGCTCTATGCTTTCCGGATAAAAGCGGATGCGATCGCCAACGGCAAACAGGGCGGGCGGCTGCCTGTACGGATCGAACAGGCGCAGTTCGGCATAGCCGATGGAATTCCACCCGTTCGGCCCGGTCAGCGCGGAAATGCCCGCCTGCATGCCGCCGATGATGACGGTCCCGGCCGGCATGTTCAGCGATGGCACGGTCTTGCGCGGGGTCGCGATGCGCGGGTCCAGCCCATGCAGGTAGCCAAAGCCCGGCGCGCTGCCGATGGCGCAGACCGTGTATTCGCCGCCATGGTGGATTGCGATGACCTCTTCCGGCGGCAGGCCCGCATGGGCGCATACGGCGGCAAGGTCCCCGCCCAGTGCGCCGCCATAGCGCACGCCGATGTCGAACAGGCGCCCTTCGATATGCCGTTCAGGCAGGGTGTCCCAGGCGTGGCGCAGCCATTCGGCCACGGCCTGCGGGCTTTCGGGCGGGGCGGAAAAGATCAGCATGAGGTTGGTCACGCCGGGGATGAGTTCCTGCACGTCCGGACGGCCCTGTAGCGCGTCCATCAGCGCCCAGATCCGGCGCTGTTGCGCCATGGTGAAGTCACCCGGCGCCTCGAACAGCATGGCGCGGGTGCCGATCATGCTTATGGCAGGGGCCGTGCCCGCGCCGTGTCCCGCCTCGTTCTTCATGTCCGTGTTCAAAATACACAGTCCCCGCAACAGTGCCGGCTTATATCCTGCGAATGGCTGGCTTCGGAATCAAACCGCAACCGTAACAAATAAGGATTTTGCGGCATGTGGACGCCTGTTGTGAAAATATGGTCGTTTCCGTAATGATGACCAGTGCAATTCTGGCTGTGAGGCCATCGGATAATCTTATGGATCAATGCGATAACCGGCCATCGCAATTTGTTATGGCGTGAGAACGAAGTGTTGTTGGTGCGGTTTTGACGCATTGGGTAGCATGCGACGATCATGTTGCCGGCCGGTGTTTTTTCGGGGGCGCGTGGCGTTATTTTTACTGTTTGGGATCGGGTTTTCCATCATGGGCCATCAGCCGTACCGCACCGCACTTGTCACTGGCGCTTCCTCTGGCATCGGGGCGTCGATCGTCCGCCGCCTGGCCGGAGAAGGGATCGAGGTGCACGCCATCGCGCGTGACGCGGCGCGGCTTGAGGCACTGTCGCGCGAAACCGGATGCGTCGTGCATGCGCTGAGCGTGTCGGACCAGGCCGGGCTCGAGGCCCTGATGAAGGGGCTGGAGGTCGACATCCTGGTCAACAATGCTGGGCAGTCGCGCACGGGTAACATCACCAACACCACGGTGGAGGATATCGACGCGCTGGTGGACGTGAACCTGCGCGCGGTGCTGCAGCTGACGCGCCTTGTCCTGCCGGGGATGATCGAACGCGACCGTGGGCATATCGTCAACATCACCTCGATCGCCGGGCATTACGCGTTCGCGGGTGGCAACACCACCTATCACGCGACCAAGGCGGGGGTGCATTCGCTGTCGCAGCAGCTGCGCTGTGACCTGTTCGGCCGGCACATCCGCGTGACCGAGGTTTCGCCCGCGCGGGTGGAAACCGAAGTGTTCGGCCGCCTGATCGGAAACATGGAAGAGGCGAAGAAGCGTTTTTTTGATGAGTACGATTCGCTGCTGCCCGAGGATATCGCCAATGCGGTGGCCTTTGCGGTGATGTCGCCGCAGCGCATGAATGTCAGCTTCATGGAAGTGCTGCCGACCATGCAGGTCGTGGGCGGCCTGAACTTCGCCAAGAAGACATCCGGACCGGCGTGAGGGACGTGGACCTCGCATATGTCAGGCGGCTGATCGACCTGCTGGCCCATGCCCCGGTGACGGAGCTTGAGGTGGAGGAAGGCGGCTGCCGCATCCGCATCACCCGCGCGGGCGCGCAGGCTGCGGCCACGCCCGCCGGGGGGATCCCGGTCCCCGGTCCCGATTTTGTCCCTGCGCCGGATGTTCCCCGGGCGGCGGCGGACGTCCCGGCGGACACGGCGGATGGGGTATCCGGTGGGGACGGGGCGGTCATCACGGCCCCGTCCTATGGGGTGCTGCACCTGTCGCCCTCTCCGGGCGCGGCGCCTTACGTCACGGTGGGGCAGGACGTGCGGGTCGGACAGGAAGTGGCTCTGGTCGAGGCGATGAAGGTCTTTGGCGCGGTCCGCGCGACTGTGGCGGGCAGGGTCGCCGCCGTCCTGGTGGATGATGGCGCCGAAGTGGAGGCAGGCACCCCCCTGTTTCGGCTGGCATGAGCGGGACCCCACGTTTCAGCCGGGTGCTGATCGCCAATCGTGGCGAAATCGCCCTGCGTATCCAGCGCGCGTGCCGCCAGCTCGGGCTGGAAACGGTGGCCGTGCATTCCGCGGCCGACGCCGACAGCCGCCATGTGCGCGAGGCCGACATCGCCCTGTGCATCGGTCCCGCCGCCGCCGCGCGCAGTTACCTCGACCCCGACGGCATCCTGCTGGCGGCGCGGCTGACGGGCGCGCAGGCCATCCATCCCGGCTATGGCTTCCTGTCGGAAAATGCTGATTTCGCCGATGCAGTGGAAAAGGCAGGGCTTGCCTTCATCGGGCCGACGGGCGCGTCCATCCGCATGATGGGCGACAAGATCACCGCCAAGCGCGCGATGCGCGAGGCCGGGGTGCCCTGTGTCCCCGGTTCTGACGGGCCGTTGCCCGCCGACATGGACGCGGTCAGGGCCATCGCGCTGGAGGTGGGATTTCCCGTCATCGTCAAGGCTTCGGGCGGTGGCGGTGGACGCGGCATGCGCGTGGTCGAGCGCGAGGCCGACCTTGCGCAGGCGGTCGCCCTTACGGCGGAGGAGGCGCGGCAGGCCTTTGGCAATCCGACGCTGTATCTCGAGCGTTTCATGCAGAAGCCGCGCCATGTGGAGATCCAGGTCCTGTGCGATACGCACGGCACGGCGCTGTGGCTGGGGGCGCGTGACTGCTCGTTGCAGCGCCGCCATCAGAAAGTGCTGGAGGAAGCCTCGGCGCCGGGCATCGCGCCGGAGATGATCGCGCAGATCGGCGAACGCTGCGCGGAGGCATGCCGGCGCATCGGCTATCGCGGCGCGGGCACGTTCGAGTTCCTGTATGAAGACGGGGTGTTCGCCTTTATCGAGATGAATACCCGCGTGCAGGTCGAACACCCGATTACCGAGGAGACGACGGGCATCGACATCGTGGCCGGGCAACTGCGCGTGGCGCAGGGCGATCCTCTGGGCATCGCGCAGGCGGATATCGTGCTGCGGGGGCATGCCATCGAATGCCGCCTCAATGCGGAGGACCCGTTTACCTTCGCGCCTTCGCCAGGCACCATCACGCGCTGGGACCTGCCCGGCGGGCCGGGCATCCGGGTCGATACGCATGTCGTGGCGGGCTATGCGGTGCAGCCCTATTACGACTCGCTGATCGGTAAGGTCATCAGCCACGGCGCGACCCGTGCGGAGGCGATTGCACGGATGCGCGTGGCGCTGTCGGAAATGCGGGTGGAGGGGGTTTCGACCAACATCCCCCTGCATCTGGACCTGCTGGCGGATCCGGCGTTCCAGCAGGGCGGGGTGGATATCCATTACCTTGAACGCTGGCTTGCGCAAAGGACGGCATCATGAGCAATCGCTCCGAACATCTGCTGCCCCCTTTTGAGAAGCTGCCGGCCCCCGAGGACATCGAACGGATTGCGCAGTGGCTGGCGCAGGCGGGGCTGGAGGGGCTGGAACTGTCGAACGCGGCGGCAGGGCTGAAGCTGCGCATCCGCGTGGGACAGGGCGCGGTTCCTTGCGTTGCGCCCCCTCGGGACGATGCTGGCGCGGATGCCAGGGTTGGCACGGTCGCGGTGACTGCCCCGTATTTTGGCCATCTGTGCCTTGCGCACCCGTCGCGCGATGCATCGTTCGCCCCGGTCGGGGGCAGGGTGGGGAAAGGGGATGTGGTGGCGCTGCTGCGGCTCGATACCCTGCTGCTGCGCGTGGTCGCCCCGGTGGCGGGCACGGTGACGGAGGTCGCGGGTCAGCCCGATGCGCTGCTGGGTTATGGTGCGGAGATCATGCGCATCCGTCCTGACTGAGGGCATGCGTCAGGACCGTTCATGAAAAAGCCGGGGCTTCCTTTTGGAGAGCCCCGGCTTTTTTGGTTCGGATCCACGTGGTTGTTTGAAAACCCGTATTTGATGTATCCTGAAAATTAGCGAGATGTTTTGGGAAATATTTTTCAGCCCTATATCTGTATAAAAATATTCCTGTCAAATATTCATAATGATTACTAATGATGTTGCCCAGATTGCCGAAGATGCAATGATAGAGGTATTCACGATCAAACCATAAATGTTTGGGCTTTCAATATGCGGAAAATTCTTATTTTTAAGATAAAAATACAAAATGGCATATATGGCCATTGTAGATAGCGTCAGGCCGATCCGGTTCGCTGGAAACCTAATGAAGTTATAAAGGTTTTTGGTGAAGCTTTTTGCAAAAAGCTTCAAAAGGACGCCGCCTTTTTGGAAAAAGGCGGCACCCAAAAACTTTTATTATTTTTGATCGGCAGAGTATTTCAAACGGGTTTTTACTTCAGGCCGTCGACGAAGGTCGCGATCCGGCGGCAGCCTTCGCGCAGGGTGGCCGTGTCGGTGGCGTAGGAAATGCGGAAGAACGGGCTCATGCCATAGGCCGCTCCCTGCACCGACGCCACCTGTTGTTCCTCCAGCAGTCCCATGACGAAATCGGCGTCGGTGGCGATCAGCCGCCCGCCGGCAGAGGTCTTGCCCATGCACCCGCTGATGTCGGGATAGACATAAAAGGCACCCTGCGGCGTATGGCACTGCACGCCGGCAATGGCATTGAGCAGGCCGACCACAAGGTCGCGCCGGGCCTGGTACTCGGCCGCGCGGGCCTTGAGAAAATCCTGCGGACCGTTGAGCGCGGCAATGGCCGCCGCCTGCGCCAGCGTGTTGATGCCACTGGTTGACTGGCCCTGCATGTTGTTCATGGCCGCGATCAGTTCGCGCGGCCCGCCGCAATAGCCCACGCGCCAGCCGGTCATGGCATAGGCCTTGGACACGCCGTTGACGGTCAGGACGCGCGGCTTCAGGCGGGGTTCGACCTCGGCAATGGTGCAGAAGGCAAGACCGTCATAGATCAGGTGTTCATAGATGTCATCAGTCATGATCCACACCTGCGGGTGCTTCAGCAGGACGGCGGCGATGGCCTCCAGGTCCGCGCGGGGACAGCACGCGCCGGTCGGGTTGCCGGGGAAATTGAGCACCAGCCATTTTGTCTTGGGCGTGATGGCGGCATCAAGCGCCTCGGCCGACAGGCGGAAGCCGCTTCCGGCGGGACAGGGCACGGGCACGATGCTGGCCCCGGCAAGGCGGGCGATGTCGGCATAGCTGATCCAGCTTGGCGTCGGGAGCACGACCTCGTCGCCCGGATTGATAGTGGCCATCATCGCGTCAAAGATGATCTGCTTGGCGCCGTTTGCCACCAGGATTTCGTCCAGCGCGTAATCAAGATGGTTTTCGCGCTGGAACTTGTCCTGCACCGCCTTTTTCAGCGCGGGCTTGCCATCCTGCGGCGGGTATTTCGTATCGCCCGCCCGTGCTGCGGCGATTGCTGCCTCCACCACGTGTTCAGGCGTGGGAAAGTCCGGTTCGCCCGATGACAGGCTGACAATCCTGACCCCTTCCGCCTTCAGCACCGACGCCCTGTCGGTCATCGCGGCGGATGCCGAAATCCCGATCCCATCCAGTCGATCCGCAAACCCAGACATCAGCGCTCATCTCCATTTTCTAAAAGCCCATCATTCACCTAAGGCCTTTTCCCCCCTTCTGGATACCGACGAAAATCGTCTGGCCCCATACAACAATCATATGAGGGAAAGAGGTGTCCCGGCCCCTAGGATCGATGGGAAGGCAGGGATGGCGCGCGTTCAGGCAAGGTTTTCTGGTCGCAATGATCCGTGTCTGTGGCATTATTTGAACGTGGATGGATCGAAATGACCAATATGCCTCCCCCAGCGACAGCTTCCGCGAACCGCGCACCTGTGGGGCAGGCCGGGCCTGCGGCAGGGGAGGAAGCCGTGTGCGGAGGCCGTATCGAGCGCGACCTTCTGGGGGAAGTCACGATTCCGGCTGGCGCGTTATGGGGCGTGCATACAAAGCGTGCGCTGGAGAATTTTCCCATCAGCGGCACGCCAATCGGCACGTTCGGGGAACTGGTGCATGGCCTGGTGACCGTCAAGCAGGCGGCGGCGCGGGCCAATCTTGCACTTGGGTATCTGGACCGCACGCGCGCCGACGCCATTGATGCCGCATGCCGTCAGATACTGGCCGATCCCGCCTGTCGCGATCAGTTCGTGGTGGATGCCATGCAGGGCGGGGCGGGGACCTCGACCAACATGAATGCCAATGAGGTCATCGCCAATGTCGCCCTTGTACTGATGGGTAAAAAACCGGGTGCGTATGCCGTGCTGCATCCCAATGACCATGTCAACATGGCGCAGTCCACCAATGACGTATATCCCACGGCGCTACGGTTGGGCCTGTTGCAGGCGGTTGATCCGCTGCTCGCTGCGCTGGAGGGGCTGCGTGACGCGCTGGATGAAAAGGCCAGGGCTTTTGACGGGATCCTGAAGGTGGGTCGCACGCAGTTGCGTGATGCCGTTCCCATGACATTGGGGCAGGAATTCGGGGCATTCCGCGCGGCCATCGCCGCTGAAATCAGAAGCGTGAAGGAACATGCCGCGGCTTTCGAACAGGTCAACCTGGGGGGGACGGCCATCGGGACGGGCCTGAATACGGACCCGCGTTATGCCCCGGCCGTCATGGCGGAACTGCGCCGACTGACCGGGCGGCCGATGGTCGGTGCGCCCGACCTGATCGAGGCGACATCCGATGTCGGGGCTTTCGTCCTTTTTTCCGGGGCGCTCAAGCGGCTGGCGCTGAAACTGTCAAAGATGTCCAGCGACCTGCGCCTGCTGTCCAGTGGGCCACGGACAGGGCTGGGCGAAATCGTGCTGCCGGCGGTGCAGGCCGGATCCTCCATCATGCCGGGCAAGGTCAATCCCGTCATCCCGGAGGCCGTCAATCAGGTGGCCTATCTGGTGGCAGGCCATGACATGACCATTACCATGTGTGCCGATGGCGGGCAGCTGCAGCTTAATCCGTTCGAGCCGATGATCGGCTACTGCCTGTTTACCTCTGTCAGGATACTGCGTGCGGCGGTCGAAACCCTGACGACGCGGTGCATCAGCGGCATCACGGCCGACCGGGAACGCTGCCGGTATCTGTCTGACATCAATATCGGGATCGTCACGGCGCTGGTGCCGGTTCTGGGCTATGACACATGTTCGGCAATTGCCAGGCGCGCCCTTGCCGAAAACCGCAAGGTGACGGACCTGATTGCGGAGGAAAAGCTGCTCTCTCCCCAGCGTCTTGCGCAATTGCTGCGTCCGGACGCGCTGACCACCCCGAACGTGGGGCGGCAGGCGGGATGATCCGTCAGGCGGAAGGGCGCGTTCCCGGCCAGTTATGCGAAGCGGCCATTGCCTTCGCCAGGTCGATGAGCAGTTCGCGCACCGCAACCGATGCTTCCGTCTCAGGAATGATTTCGGGAACGCAGAGCGACACGTCCTCCTGAATGATCGGGTTGTGCAGCGGACAGATGCATGACTTGCCCGGCACGACGATCCGGCTGGCGACGGACCATGGCAGGATGGTGCTGCCGATGCCTGCCTCTATGGCGCCCTGAAGGGTGATCAGCGCCTCGATTTCGGCGACGATGCGTGGCGTCAGCTGCTTGCGCATGAAGGCCATGTCCACGCTCTTGCGCACGAAGTTATGCGCGGGCGGCAGGAGCAGCGGGGTGTCGGCTATGTCCGCCAGCTGCACGGCCCCGGTCTCATCCTTGGGGAATTCCAGCGACTGGGGCGCCAGCAGGAAGAATTCTTCCTTCATCAGGGGGGTAAAGATCACCCCTTTGATCGGCCCGGCACCATGGATGACGGCCATGTCCAGCCGTCCGGTCATGATCAGTTCGCTGTAGATGTCATCAAAACTTTCGGTCAGGTGCAGCGTAATATTGGGCAGGCGTTCCCGCACGAGCTGCAGCAGCTTGACCGATAGCGTGGACCCCGCGCTGTAGGGGGACAGCCCGACCGAGACCTTGCCCACCAGAGGCCCCGCGCCCCGGGTGATTTCAACCATGGCCCGGTCGAACTGCTTGGTCAGGGTCTGCGCGTGCCGGTACAGCTCCATCCCCGCCGTGGTGGGCGTGACGCCGCTCTTGCTGCGGATGACGAGCTTCTGCCGGAAGGCATTTTCAAGTGTGGCCAGTTGTTGGCTCAATGCAGGTTGGGCAATGTTGAGAAGGTCGGCCGCGCGCGAAATGCTGCCGAGGTCGATGATTTTAACAAAAGCCTGCAGTCGCCGTATATCCAACTGGAACTCCATGATTTTTATGGGGTAAAGGCTTTACTCTATTGATAATACATATTTTTCTTTGATTGTCAATAATATTGCCCTCTGCCGGGGCCGACGTTCGGGAAAGCCGGCATGTCCTGAGCGCGGCTTCCCGCGTGGAGGCGGATCCGGTTTCGAAACAAGTCAGAAGATACTTGAGATTCTTCTGGAGAAGACGCAGTCGTTTCAAAAAATACGAATAATTTCAATTATATGATCGTATTTTTCAGAAAAAGAATCTGCTATGGCGCGCAACATATCAATAATCCATATGACGCCAAATCATAACGAATACGCATCATAACCTTGCGCATATTCGTTACGGACATTCGGCGAGTTCCAGGGGGAATGCAGATGGCGGGCCTATCAAAGCGGAAGTTATATCTGGCGGCGGGGGTAGCTTTCGGCACGTTTGTGCCGGTGGTGGGCAAGGCCGCGACGACGACGGTTGCCGCCCCTGGGACGCATTACAAGGCGGATGCCCGCAAGAAGGCGACGTCGCCAGGACACGCCCCACAACATGCCAGGGCTGCGGGACAGATTGTCGCCGCCAGGCCGGAAGTCATCAATGTAGGCGGGCATTCGACAAATTCCGTGTTCTCGCCCGGGGCGGCGCGTCACAGCACCACGCAGGTGACGGTCGTTACGGGTGAGGAACTGCTCAAGACCGGGCAGAGCAATGTGCTGTCCGCGCTGGCGCAGGCCAATCCGGCCATCACCACCGCGGCCCTGCCAGGCGGTGGCGCGAGTTCCTTTGTCCAGACCATGCAGCTGCGTGGCCAGTCACCAGACGATACGCTTATTCTGGTGAACGGCCACCGCCGCCATATCGGGGCCAACTTCAACTCCAACGCGGGCACCAACTGGGGCAGTGAACCGGCCGATATCTCGCTTATACCCATTACCGCGATCGACCATATCGAGGTCATCACCGAAGGGGCGTCGGCGTTGTACGGACAGGACGCCATCGCGGGCGCCGTCAATATCGTGCTGAAGCGTGACACGCACGGGGGCACCATCAATTTCAAGAACAGTGGCTATTACGCAGGTGATGGTCAGGCGCTTGACGGGTCGGCCAATTATGCCATGGCGCTGGGGAACAAGGGCGGCTACCTTGATCTGGCGGCGCAGGTTACCCATCAGCTGCCGACAACCCGGGGTGGTGATTTCTATGGCACC
This sequence comes from Novacetimonas pomaceti, assembly GCF_003207955.1. Taxonomy (NCBI): domain Bacteria; kingdom Pseudomonadati; phylum Pseudomonadota; class Alphaproteobacteria; order Acetobacterales; family Acetobacteraceae; genus Novacetimonas; species Novacetimonas pomaceti. Next base: position 3,815 of record NZ_NOXG01000031.1, on the reverse strand, counting down.
ATGTTTGCCGATCCCGTCCGCAATGCCACGGCGGACCGCGACGTGCAGCGCGGGCTGGGCCTGCCCAAGAGCACGCTTGAGACCCTGAGCGAAAACATGTCCATTCCCGTGACGCACGGGTTCAGTTTCTACAGCACGTCCACCTTCTCGCACCGTCGTGCCAACGTGCCGGAAACGTTCCGGGCGAATTCGGGGTCGGATATCTGGGTCAATCCGTCACTTTATCCCAATGGTGACCAGCCCTACATCACCATGGACCAGTATGATTTCGAGACGGATAACGGAATCCGCGCGCGCAAGCTCGGTTTCGCGTGGGATGCGTATGTAACGTATGGACGTGACGAGCAGACATACGGAACCAAGGATTCCGAAAATGCGTCGCTGACGGGGGATGCTTATACTTATAACCCGACACAGACATCCTTTTATGATGGCAAATCGATTTCCTCCGAACTGACGGCCGGGCTCAAGGGATCGCGTTCGTTTCATACCGGTCTTCTGCCACGGGATATCAACCTGAAATTCGGGGCGGAATATCGTCACGATACCTTCCAGATGACCGAAGGCGAGACCGCGTCATGGGGCGGGCAGGGGGCGACGGATCACCCCGGCAACGTGCCGATGGCGGTTACGAACCAGAACCGTGACGTCTACGAAGGTTTCATCAACCTTGATTTCTACATAACGAAGAAGTGGGAATGGACATTGGGCGGTCGTGTCGACAGCTACAATAACCTGGCCACTGTCGCGACCGGGTCGGTTGGCACGCGCTACAACTTCAACAAGCGTTGGGCGATCCGGGCCAATATCAATTCCGGTTATCGTCCGCCGACGCTGGGTGAAATGTCCTATTTCTATTCCGCGCCCTATCCCGGTTATACCGTGGATCAGGTGCCGGCCAACAGCGCCATTGCCAAATACCTTGGCGCGGGCAACATGAAGGGTGAATATTCCCGCAGCTATACGATCGGGCTTGATGCGACACCCGTGAATGATTTCCATATCACGGGCAACCTGTATTACATCGCGATCAATGACCGTCTGGGCAGCACGCAGTCCTATACGGTCAACCAGAACGACACCACGCTGAAGGAACTGCTGGCGCAGGCCAACATCTCAAGCGCGACATCGCTGTCATACTATGCCAACCTCTATAATACCCAGACGTTTGGCGGGGACCTGAGTGCCGATTATACCCTGCATACGCGCGGGTTCGGCAAGTTCCGGTTTGCCATGGGCATCAATTTTTCCGATAACGAAATACGTTCCGCCCGCAGCAATCTTGTGAATGAATACACAAAGGAAATGGTGCTGCATTCCGCTCCGAAAAACCGGGAGCAGATCAGCATGAACTGGCAGTACAAGAAATGGTCGGTGTTCGTGCAGGAAATGCGTTATGGCTCCATTACCTACATGGCTGCGCCGACCGGCCCGGGTTCCGTGCCGTTTGAACAGAACCCGGCCTTCATCACCAATGTCGAGGTCAATTACAAGCCGGTTCCGCGTTGGACCATCGGGGTGGGCGCCAATAACATCGGTAACAAATACCCGACCCGCATTGCCAGTTCGATTGCCAATTCGCAGCAGGGGCTTGCAAAATATGCCTCATACTCTCCCTATGGGTTCAATGGCGGCATGTATTATGTCAAGACATCCCTCGATTTCTGAGGGATTTCCTGAAAAGCGTGAAATGTTGCAACCGGTGGCTGGCAGGCAGTGCGGCATGCAACATGTGAAGACGATGGGATGAAGGACTGCGGGTGCTGATGCATGGCGTTATTACGTCCTGAACAGTCCGCGGCCTTGCCTGTCCCACGCGAAAGATCATCCGGCGATCTGGTGACGGGGCCGTGGAACAAGGCCGCATTATGCACGAATGATCTGGCGGCTTCACGGGCCGGTCCTTCGATCGATGCCGTCTCGGCCGGGTTTTCCCATCCGTATCACTGGCCGATATGGGTCAGTCTTCTTTTTTCATCGTATCCTGAATGACGGCAGTCAGACGACCGCCACATGGCGTTTTGGGTCTTGTCCCTTATTCTTCGCCTGTATGGGCCATGATCCCTGCCTGATTGCATGGTGTCGTCATGTTCGCAACCAATGCATAAAGTAGGCTGGGGCATGCATGCCGCCCGAATGGTCGGGATTGCTAAAAGGTCGTGCGTCACAAGTCGGATTTCCTGTCAGTTATCATCCGCAGCACGTCTTTGATAAATGCGCTGTAACGCGGTTCAGCCACGCATCATCATGCCATCGGCTGGTTGGCCGGGCGCATGTTACCCGTCGTCCATATTACCGGATGCTCCATTCCCCGATGAACATGTCAGGTGGGAGTATTGCGCACATGCGCCAGGCATAAAGCGTGGATGGTACAAAAATATTTGTTGTGAATTTTTTAAGACAGTTACGTGAATTAAAGATGAAACGTAATTTGTTCTGTGTAAATTAAGTAATGAATTTGATAGATGGGCTCCATCAAGATTCATTATGGAATGCCCCATGGCAATGAAGAAATTTTTACTGCTGAGTGCTGTCTGGGTTTTCGCGTACGAGGCCCCTGCAATTGCTGAAGAAAAGTCTGACAATCGTCAGGAGGGGCAGAAACGGGCCGGAGTGGCGAAAACAAAAAGCCATGCCGACAATACGAAATCAGGAAGCGAAAAAATCGCCGTCCTTTCGCGGCGCAAGGTGGCGGGCGGCGGCATGATGGTAAAGCATACCACGCCCAAGACAGTCAGTTCGCTCTCGCATGATTACATTGCCATGCAGTCGCCCACTTCAACGATCGAAACCCTGATCCAGAACCTGCCGGGCGTTGTCTCCGCCAGCGAAGGGCCTCTGACGACATCCTTTTCGACCATTCATATCCGTGGCATGGCGCAGGCGGAAATCGGTGTCACGCTGGAAGGGATGCCTGCAGCCAACCCGTTTACATACAGTACCTATACGCCCTCCCTCGTCGATAGCGAGAATATGGGGCAGGTCAATGTCATGCAGGGGTCGGTTGATATCAATTCCCCGACCTATAATGCCACGGGCGCCGAGATCTCAGCCTCGATACGGCGTCCTTCCGACCAGCAGAACATATATGTCGCCGCGTCTGGCGGGTCTTATGGGACAAACAAGGATTTCATCCGCTACGATACGGGGGAAATCGGGCATTCCGGCGTGCGTGCCTTTGTCTCCGGTTCATATTCGCGCAGCGACATGTGGCGTGGGGAGGGGGACATACGACGCTGGCATGTGGATGCCGCGCTTACAAAAAACTGGTCGCAGGGAAATGATTCCGAAGCGATATTCGGTTTTACGCAGGCGGCACAGGGCGAATGGCTGTACCCATCCATGGCGAACTGGAAAACGTATGGCGTCAATTACGGCCTGAATGACCAGTATTCCGCAGGGGATACACATTATGTCGGCCTGAACGGTAAAAATACCGGGGCGATCTATGGCGCGCTGAAAAATCATTTCAGTTTCGGGCATGGATTGAGCCTGGATGCGGAAGCATATTCCGTCGAATTCCATGGCCCCTACTATTACGGGGAAAGTGTTCCCGTTTCGAACGGGTATGTCGGCGCGGAAAAATATGCACATCTGGACGATTATCAGAATCTGCCGGGATACAATCCGGCCAACAGCAAATTGACATCCGTCGAAGTTTCGAATTGGTACACAATTTCTTCCGGGCTGACGCTTGTGGGTCATTGGAAGCACAGGTTCAACGCGGAAATCTCACAGAAGGGTTGTACATCGGGTTAGATTATGAAAAAGTCTGTTTTGCACAAAAGAAATTTTCGTAAGCTATAAGAAAACCC
>NZ_NOXG01000030.1:0-16898 GCF_003207955.1 Novacetimonas pomaceti | reverse complement strand
AAGCAGAATATCGTCAATATTCCAGATCGGGCTCCTGTGGGATGACTGAATTCTACAAAATGACCCGAAATTGCCTCAAGTGTGAGAAATCCGCGTCGAACAGTCGCGAAGTAACGCTTGGCCTTGGCGTCATGTTCAATATCTCCCGCCACCTGTCCTTTACCAGCCGTTATTCCCATTCCGTCGATGGTCGCAATGTTCCGGAAAGTAACGCCTATTACGTGAAATTCGTGTATCTGTGGTAAAAAATGGATGATGACCAAGGCCGGAGGCGGGCATGGTATCTCGGCAATTTGATACAGGTTCCCTCGCGAAATATGCGACAAGAAGCGCGACAGACAAACAGGATTCCGGATGTCGCATGACCGGTCCAATTCCTGATAAAGATACCACCCGGTCGTGCACCCATGACGTTACCGACCTGACATGTGGACGACAGATACAGATGATCCCGACCTGTGACAGGCATGCGCGGCCCGTCCCGCCAGTTCTGGCCCTGCGGCCCGCCAGCACGACGGAAGTCACCAAATCATGGCAGCGCTGCGTTGCGTCCTATGGCCTCGACCCGTCGCAGGGATGGAAGGCGGATGTCCTGTCCGGGGCGGAATTCCGCCATGTCAGCGGATGTTCGGCCGAGCTTCTGAAGGTTGCCATGCCCGAAATGCGCCGCCTGTTCAGCCTTGTTCAGGGGCTGGGCCTGATGGTGCTGCTGGCGGATCGCGATGCCATCATACTGGCCCGCAACATTGACGAGGCGCACCAGCCTGTATGCCGCAGGCTGGAACTGCGCGAGGGCGCGATCTGGAGCGAGCATGTCGCGGGCACGAACGGCATCGGCACATCGGTGCAGGACTGCTGTCCCATCGCGTTGGGGGAAGGGGAGCACTGGCGTTTCTGTTTCTCGCTTCTGGCAAGTTATGCCGTGCCTGTTTTCGATGCGCGGGGACAGGTTGCCGGCGCCATCAACCTCGCGGCCTTCAACGGGAACACCACGCGTCCCGCCGCCCCCCTTGTGCTGGATGCGCTGATGCAGTCGGGCCGCCGCATCGAGGAGCAGCTTTTCCGCGCCTGTTACGCGGGTGGCCGCGTGCTGACGCTGGGCACGGCCGAAGGATGTTCCGCACCGCTGGTCAGCGTCAATGACGAAGGGGAAATCATTGGCGCCACCCATGCCGCGCGTTCATTGACGGGATGGACGGACGACATGATCCAGATGCGTCCCAATCTGCTGAACAAGCTTGAATCCGGCGACGAGATCAGCTTTCACAAGGCGGAGGAGAATGTGATCCGCTCGGCCCTTGCCCTGTCGCATGGCAATGCCAGCGCAACCGCGCGCAGCCTCGGGATCAGTCGCGCGACCCTCTATCGCAAGATGAAGGGTCTGGGGATCCGTTAAAAGGATTTTTAAAAACCACCAGTCGATAAACGCGATGGGGGTTTTTCGGACGCAACGCTTCCCGAAGCGTTTCCGGAAAAAGCTTTGCCCGGAACATCGCTGCAATATGCACCATGTTTCATGGACGCTTTTTAAAACGGCGGCCAGATGGCACGCATTGCCGTTGCATGGTAGCACAACAGGGAAATTGTCGCCGCCTTGTCCATGTTTCGTGAAGTGACGTATATCCTTTTCCTTGCGATGCCTGAACTTACGATGTCACGTTCGGGTCCGGGGGGAGATGAAGACGATGGCATGGGTTCCTGACGCGCACCGTTATGAACAGGCCGGTTTCCGGCGTTGTGGACATTCGGGGCTGGTCCTTCCACCCATCTCGCTCGGCCTGTGGCACAATTTCGGTGGCGTCGATGTCTTTGAAACCGGACGCGCGGTCATCAGGCGCGCCTTTGATCGCGGGGTCACGCATTTTGACCTGGCGAACAATTACGGTCCTCCCTATGGATCCGCGGAAGAAAATTTCGGCCGGATCCTGAAAGGGGACTTTACGGGCCACCGCGATGAAATGGTCATTTCCTCCAAGGCCGGATGGGACATGTGGCCCGGCCCCTATGGCGCGGGGGGATCGCGCAAGCACCTGCTGACGTCGCTGGAACAGAGCCTGCGCCGCATGGGGCTGGACCATGTGGATATTTTCTATTCCCACCGTCCGACCCCTGATGTCCCGCTGGAGGAGACGATGGGCGCGCTGGCGCAGATGGTCCGTCAGGGCAAGGCGCTGTATGTCGGCATATCTTCCTACAGTCCCGAACGCACCCGGCAGGCGGCTGAAATCCTGAAAGGCGAGGGCGTTCCCCTGCTGATACACCAGCCTTCCTATTCCATGCTGAACCGCTGGGTCGAGGTTTCGCTGCTTGATACGCTGGCGGAACTGGGCGTGGGCTGCATTGCATTTTCCCCGCTGGCGCAGGGGCTGCTGACGGCCAAGTATCTTGATGGCGTGCCTGCCGGTTCCCGTGCCACGATGGGGGATTCCTTCAGCCGCGCCATGCTGAGCGAGGAAAATCTCGCCCATGTGCGTGCCCTCAACGACATTGCCGCAAGACGCGGGCAGAGCCTTGCGCAGATGGCCATCGCCTGGGTCCTGCGCGATCCACGGGTGACATCCGCCCTGATCGGCGCGCGCAATGTCGCGCAGCTTGACGATTCGCTCGATGCCCTGAAAAACCTGTCGTTCAGCCCTGCAGAGCTTGACCTGATCGACCGGTATGCGCGTGAGGGAAAGATCGACCTGTGGCGGGACGTCAGTTCCCTTTGACGCCTGTTGACGCAGGCCCCCCTTCGTTGCGATTTCATCCCTCCCGGCGCATGGTCCAGACAGGTCATTACCAGCGCGCGCGGTAAATATTTCAGCAGGCGATACCCGGCGCGGGACGTCATATTTTGCAAGGCACGGGAATCAGGACTGCATGCTTTCAAACATACTGGCCGCGATGCTGCCGCTCGTCGTGGTGTTTTCCCTGGGATATCGCGCCGGGTGGCACAAGGATTTCAATGCGGAGCAGGTCTCTACCCTCAACCGGATGGTGATGCTTTACGCCTTTCCGCTCAACCTGTTCGTCGGGATCACCGGCACGCCACGCGCGACCCTTGCGGAACAGGTGCCGCTGGCGGCCTCTGTTTTCCTGATCATGTGCGGCAGTTTCGCGGTGGCCTATGGCCTGTCGCGATACGTCTTCAGGCGCGACGGGGCGGCCTCCACCCTGCAGGGGCTTGCGATCGGCGGTCCCTCCGTGCCGTTCATCGGTTCGGCCATGCTGCCGCCCCTGATCGGACACAGCAGTGCGACAGTGGCGATTTCCGCCGCCGTATTCGCCATGGTGCTGGTCCAGACGCCCATCAGCCTTATGCTGCTGGCGAAGAATGCGGATGCCGCGGCCGCGCCACCCCTCCTGAAACAGATCCTTTCCTCGCTCGAGGAACCGATTGTCTGGGCGCCGATCGTGGCGACGGCGCTTGTCATCCTTGACCTCCATCCGCCGCACGCGCTCCTCAACGCCATGGGGCTGCTGGGGAACACCACGGCGGGCGTGGCGCTTTTCGCATCGGGCATCGTGCTGTTTTCCCAACGGGTTTCCATAACGCTTCCCGTGATCGTGACCGTGGCGTCGCGCAATATCGTGGTGCCCGCCCTGTCATGGCTGCTGCTGGCCGCGATCGGGCTTTCGCACGAGACAATCCGCGCCGCGATCATGGCGCTGTCCATCCCCGTCGGGACGGTGGTCGTCATTCTTGGCGTCCGTTTCAGGGTGGATGAGCGCGAGGCGGCCTCGACCCTGTTTCTCAGCGCGGTGCTGTCGGTGCTGACGATGACGTTCTTCATCGCCTGCGTCAGTTAGGGGGTATTTGAAAGCAAGGTGCCGTCTTTCATCTAAACAGGACGGTGTCTTTTCGAAGCTTTTTGCAAAAAGCTTCACCAAAAACCTTTATGATTTCAGGGGGAGTGGCTGGCCTGTTTTTCAATCAGCCCGCGACGCCCTTTGATCCCGGATCGGGCCATGCGGCCGGGCGACACCCCTCGGGCGTATTTTCGCGCAGGAAGCGCGCGAATTCGATGAATGCCGCCTCTCTCGGGTCCGATGCGCGCCAGACAAGGCCGATCGTCCTGCTGGCGTCGGGAAGCGGCGTGGTGGTGATCAGATCCTCCCATTCCGCGCGGTGGCGCAGCGCAAGCCGGGGGATCAGGGAATATCCTTCCCCCGCGCCGATCATGTGCCACAGCATTTCCAGGCTGGCGGCAAGGCGTGGCTGCTCGCGCCGTGGGGGCATGCCGCACAGGGCAAGCGCCTGGTCGCGCAGGCAGTGCCCGTCCTCGAGCAGCAGCAGGTCCGGCCCGTCAAGATCGCGCATCGCCAGCGTCTCTCGGGCCGCAAGGGGATGGCTGGCGGGAAAGGCGGCCACGAACGGCTCTTCAAATATCGGTGCGTGGTGGAAGCCCTCGCCCCCCACCGGGAGTGCCGCGAAGACGAGGTCAAGTTCATCATGGCGCAGCATCCTGAGCATCGGCAGCGTCAGGTTGTCCGTCAGCTGCAGCTTCAGCTGCGGATAGGCATTGCGCAGCAAAGGCAGCAGGCTGGGCACGTAATAGGGGCCAAGTGTCGCGATGACCCCGATGCGCAGCATGCCCTCCAGCGGGCCGGTCTGCACGCGCGCCGCCTCGATCATGGCGCGGGCGGCGGCCAGCACGTCACGGCCCAGCGCGATCAGGCGCGCGCCCTGCGGCGTCGGGGCGACATGGCGGCGCGATCGTTCGAACAGCACGACGCCCAGCAGGGATTCAAGCTTGCGCACCTGTTCCGACAGGCCGCCCTGGCTGACGCCACAGCGATCCGCCGCGCGGGAAAAGTTGCGCAGGTCGTCCACCGCCACAACATATTCAATGTCCCGCAGGGAAAGGCCGGAAAGGGGAATGTACCTCATGGGTATAGGTATAGCGGATTTTAAGGGCGGGATTGAAAGGTTCTGCCGATCAGAGCTATCAGAACAAACTGTTTCCGCGTCATCCGTGTTCGTGGGACAACAGGCCTGTCATCAACTGACAAGCGAAAGCGAGGAGCATTTCATATGGCACGCATCAATTCGCCACTGAAGCCTTTCGAGGCTGATGCCTTCCACAACGGCAAGTTCATCAAGGTGACCGACGCCGACGTAAAGGGCAAATGGTCCGTCTTCTTCTTCTATCCGGCGGATTTCACGTTCGTCTGCCCGACGGAACTTGAGGACCTTGCTGAAAACTATGCCGCGTTCCAGAAGCTGGGCGTGGAAATCTATTCGGTTTCGACCGACAAGCATTTCACGCACAAGGCGTGGCATGACACGTCGCCGGCGATCAGCAAGATCAAGTATGTCATGATCGGCGACCCGACCGGCCATCTGGCGCGTAACTTTGACGTGCTGATCGAGGAAGCGGGCCTTGCGGAGCGTGGTACGTTCCTGATCGATCCGGAAGGAAAGATCCAGTACATCGAAATCACGGCCGGTGGCGTCGGCCGCAGCGCGAGCGAACTGCTCGGCAAGATCGAGGCCGCGCAGTATGTCGCGTCCCACCCGGGCGAAGTCTGCCCCGCGAAGTGGAAGGAAGGCGACAAGACGCTGACCCCTTCGCTGGACCTCGTCGGCAAGATCTGATCGCAGGTTCGTGGCCTGGCCCTTTTGGGGTCAGGCCCTCCCGCCCATCTTTTCGGAAAAAGCGGAGTATTTTCCCATGCTGCAGGATGCCATCAAAACGCAACTCAAGGGCTATCTGGCGATGCTGGAGCACCCGATCGTGCTCGAAGCCTCGCTTGATGACAGCCCTGCATCGCGGGAGATGCATGAACTCCTGCATGATGTCGCCGCCCTTTCCGACAAGGTGGAGGTTTCCGAACATGGCGAGGCCACGCGGCGCCCGTCCTTTGTGATCCGGCGCGCGGATGCCAGGGGCGGCGTCACCTTCGCCGCCATCCCGATGGGGCATGAATTCACCTCCTTCGTGCTGGCGATGCTGCAGGTGGCGGGGCATGCCCCCAAATTTTCCGACGATGTCATCGCCCAGATACGCGCCCTGCCGGGGACCTACAATTTCGAGACCTATGTCGCGCTGTCGTGCCAGAACTGTCCCGACGTGGTGCAGGCGCTGAACGCGATGAGCGTCATCAATCCCCATATCCATAACACCACGATCGATGGCGCGCTGTTCCAGGACGAGGTGACGGCAAGGAACATCATGTCCGTGCCACAGGTTTACCTCAATGGCGAACTGTTCGAGACGGGACGCGCGGACATCGAACAGATACTGGCGAAACTGGATGCGGATGCCCCCCGGCGCGCGGCGGAAAAGCTGAAGGATATCGCGCCGTTCGACGTGCTGATCATCGGCAGCGGGCCGGCGGGCGCGTCGGCTGCGATCTATGCCGCGCGCAAGGGGCTGCGGACCGGCATCGTGGCGGAACGGTTCGGCGGTCAGGTCATGGATACGGCGGGGATCGAGAATTTCATCTCCATCCCCGAGACGGACGGCCCCAGGCTGTCCGCCGCGCTGGAGGCCCATGTCCGCACCTATGACGTGGACGTGATTTCGGCGCAGCGTGCAAAGGAACTGTTTCCCGCGGCCCGGCCGGGCGGCCTGCATGGCGTCGCGCTGGAAAGCGGGGCGATCCTGCATGCGCGGACGGTCATCCTGGCGACAGGCGCGCACTGGCGCCACCTTGGCGTCCCGGGGGAAGAGGAATATCGCAACAAGGGCGTTGCGTACTGCCCGCACTGCGACGGACCGTTTTACAAGGGCAAGCGCGTCGCGGTGGCCGGCGGCGGCAATAGCGGCGTGGAGGCCGCGATCGACCTTGCCGGCATCGTCGCCCATGTCACGCTGCTGCAGCGCGGCTCTCACCTCAAGGCCGACAAGGTGCTGCAGGACAAGCTGCATACCCTGCCGAACGTGACGGTCCTGACCGAGGCCCTGACGACGCGGATCGAGGGGAACGGCAGGAACGTCACGGGCCTGACCTATCGCGGGGGCGACGGGGCGGATCACCATATCGACCTCGAGGGGGTCTTTGTGCAGATCGGCCTGCTTCCCAACACGGACTGGCTGAAGGGGACGGTGAAGCTAAATGATTTCGGGGAAATCATTGTCAACGATCATGGGGCGACCTCGATCCCGGGCATATTCGCGGCAGGGGACGCGACGACGACGCCGTACAAGCAGATCGTGATCGCGATCGGCGATGGCGCGAAGGCGGCCCTGTCCGCGTTCGATTACCTGATCCGCGTGCCGGTGCCTGATGAAAAGCTGGTGGCGGCCTGATACCCTGTGGGTGCGCAAAGGGGGCGGCAGGACATGCCGTGCCCCATCGCCAGCTTTCGGCGCGCCGGCGTCTTTGGAAAGGCAGGTCCGGTAATATCCGGAAGCTTTTTCCAAGGGCTTCGCAAGATGTCGCCTTTTTGAAAAAAGGCGACACCCAAAAACGTTTGATTTTTTATCAACAGGGTGTTGTCGGACAGGTTTTTATTCAGTTTTCCCGCCGCGTTACCAGAAGCTGGTTGATGCGGAATCCCTCCACATCGACCACTTCGAAACGGAAACGCGCCGTGTCCACCCGGTCGGCCTTGCGGGCCATGCGGCGCAGGCGGTGCATGACAAATCCGCCAATCGTATCGAACGGCCCCGTATCATCCAGTTCCCGTGCGTCCAGTTCCCGCCTGACATCCCCGATGGAGGCCGCGCCATCTATCAGCCATGAATTCGCGTCGCGACGGACAATCAGCTGCTCTTCGAACGGATTGACGACACCGCCCATCAGGGCGCCCATGATGTCCTTGAACGTAATCAGCCCCACCACCAGCCCGTATTCATTGACCACCAGCGCGAAACCGACCCCGTGGGTGTCGAACTGCGCCAGCGTGTCCCACAGGTTGATGGTCTCCGGCACCGACAGGACATCGCGGCGCACCTGAAAGATGGGCCGGTCATCCATGGGGATGTCCGCCGGTGTCTGTGTGGCGGGGGACGGGGCGCGATCGACGACCGCCGCCAGCACGTCCTCGGCGCGGATGGAACCGACCACGTTATCCAGCCCGCCATTGCACAGGGGATAGCGGGAATACGGCTTGGCGCGGACCTTGTTTTTCTGGGCTTCCACGCTTTCCTGCAGGTCCAGATAGACGATTTCGTCACGCGGCGTCATGGCGGACGTGATGGAACGGTCCTGCAGCCCCAGCACGTTCTGGATCATCTGGTGTTCCTGTTCCAGAAGCACGCCCGACGCCGTGCCGGCGGCAAGGATCGCGCGCAGGTCCTCTGGCGTGACGGGTTCCACCGCCGAGGCCGCCGGGATTTTCAGCGCCCGCAGGATCGTGTCCGACATTTTCGAAAAAACCCAGACAAGGGGATAAAACAGTTTCAGCGCCATCCCCGGGAACCAGCCCACCGCAAGCGCCACCCTGTCGGGGGCGTTCATCGCGATGCGTTTGGGGATCAGGTCGGCAAACAGCACGAACATGCCGGTCACCAGGAAAAACCCGCTGCATGCCGCCAGCGTCTGCGCCGCGGGTTCGCCCATCCCCCACGTCATGAACCCATGGGTCAGGGATGGGGCGATCATTTCCGAACTGATGATGCCGCCCAGGACGCCAACACCGTTGAGGCATATCTGAAGAACGGTCATGACCTGCCCGCTGTTGCGGCGCAGTTTCAGAAACGCGGTCGCGCGTTCGTCCCCGGATTCCGCCCGGGAGCGAAGGCGGACATCACGTGCGGCCGCGAACGATATTTCCGAAAGTGAAATAAAAATATTGAGCGCGACCAGAAGAATAAGCGCGATCAGGCCGGATACAAACAAAATCACCAGAGCACCTGTTACAAGATAGGCACCGTCATTTAGCATATAATCCAGAAAACCATGGATATATTTCCCGTACGCTTCATGCCCCCGGTATATCCACCGCGTCTGGAAATACTGATGGAGAACCGGGCCTGCGGGATGGAACTGTCCCGCCGGTCGCGGCCATGCGAACCGGCGGGGCAGGGTGGCCCATCGCGTCGCGGGCTATCGCGTGGGAAGCGCGGAGAGCACCGGCCGGGTCAGGTCGTCCTCGGGTTCGGGGCCGTGCGTCCGGGGCGCGGGCACGTCGCCTGCGGGCGGTGCGCCATGCAGATGGGAATATTGCAGGGGATCAATGGAAAACAGCCTGTCCTGCGCGGGCAGTTCGGCCATGCTCCACCCGCCGCCGCAGGCGCGGATCAGGCCCACCTGCGCCTGAAGGTAGCGGGTCTGGACCTCCACCTGCTGGATGCGGGCCTCAAGCGTGCTGACCTGCGCGATCAGGACATCCAGATAGGCCGCAAGGCCGCCCTTGTACAGGTTCATCGTGATGTCCTGCGTCTGGCTTGCGGCATCCACCGCCGCCCGCAGGCGGCCGTTTTCGCCATCCAGCCGGTTCGTGCGCGACAGCCCGTCCTCCACATCGCGGAATGCGTTGAGGATGGTCATGCGGTAATGGTCCCGCGTCTCGCGATAGGCGGACCAGCTCTGCTGCAGCTGCGCCCGGCGCAATCCCCCCTCGAATACCGGAAGGGTCACGGTCGCGCCATAGGACCACATGCTGTTGGCAAGGTTGGCGAGGTTGAAGCCGTTATCGTCAAATCCCCCATCCATCCGGAACGACACATGGGGATAGAACGCGGCCCGCGCGATGCCGATGGCGCGGTTGGCCTGCGCCATCTGGCGTTCCGCCATGGCGATGTCCGGCCTGCGTTCCAGAAGGTCCGAGGGCAGGGCGGGTGACAGGGCGAAACGGCTGGCGTTCAGGTGGCTGTCGGGCGACAGGTGGAACGAGGAAGGTGCTTCGTTGACCAGCACGGCAATGGCGTGCTCCATCACCTCCCGCTGGGCCTGGATGTCCAGCAGGTGCGCCTGCGTGGTGTAAAGCTGGTTCTGCGCGCGCGCCACGTCTAGGCGCGACGCCGCCTGATCCTGCAGGCGCGTGCGCGTGACACGCAGCGATTCCTCGTAATAGCTGATTGAACGGCTGTAGATGTCCGCCTGCGCGTCCAGCCCGCGCAGGGTGAAGTAATCGGTCGCCAGTTCGGCCTGCAGGCTCAGCCGGGCCGAGGCATATTCGGCGGCCTGTTCCTGCGCGTAATCCTTCTGCAGGCGCACGCGGTTGCGGATGGAGGACCAGAAATCCGGCTCCCACGAGGCCATTCCCCCATAGAATTCATCCGAATCCGTAATCGGTCCCTTGTAGCGGAACAGCCGTTCGGCCGAACTCTTGTTATTGCTGGCGCCAAAGGAAATGCCGAAATGCGGCAGCAGGTCGGATCGTGCCTCGCTCACGATCGCGCGGGCCTGCAGGAAACGTTCGGCCGCGGCCTGCAGATCCCCGTTATGGGCGGTCGCCGCCGCCTCCAGCGTATCCAGCTGCGGGTCGGCAAAGGTTTTCCACCATTCCGCGCGGATGCTGTCATCCATGGGATGGGCCACCGCGAACGGCGCCTGCCCCTGCCATGTGGTGGGGATGACATAATGCGGCGCGTGATAGGCGGGGGCGAGGTCGCATCCCGCCAGCGACAGGGTGGAGACGGCGCACAGACCACCCATGAACAGGCAACGGCGCAGATCAGCCCTCATCATTCATCATCCTTGTCGGAGGTGTCATCGCCATATCCGGCCACGGGCCGGACCACGTGGACCTTCTGCCCCTCCAGCAGGTCGGCGGGCGGGTTGTCGATGATCCGGTCTTCGGGCGTGATGCCCGAAAGGACCTGCGTCGCCCCATCGCCCATGCGCCCCACCGTGATGTCGCGGAAATGCGCGGTATCCTGCCGGTCCACCACCGCGACCTGCATGCCGTGTTCCTGGAACACCAGCGCCCCTGTGGGGATGGTCTGGTGGCGCGACTGTTCCGGTGCGCTGAGTGTCACGGCCGCGAACGTGCCGGGCCACAGGGCATGGTCCTGGTTGTCGATGATGAACTCGCTCACGCTTGTCCTGGTGTCCGGGTCGTACCCGCCCGATACGGTCAGGAAGCGGGCCTCGAACACGCGGTCGGGGAACTGTGGCACGTGCACGGTCGCGTGCAGGCCGGACTGGAGGATGTAGGACATGTTTTCGGGGATCGAGACGAACAGCCGCATCTGGTGCGTGTCCGCCACGCTGAACAGTTCGCTGGCGCCGCCATTGGCGTTGAGGTTGCCGCCGCCTTCGTGCACGTAATCGCCAACGTTGATGTCGCGTTCCGTCACGACCCCATCGAAGGGGGAGACAATGACCTTGAAACGTTCAAGCGCGGCGTAGCGGTCAAGGTTGTGCCGCGCGGCCTCCAGGTCGGCTGCGGCCGATTTCTCGTTCGCGTCCTGGACGGAAACCGACTGCCCCGAAACGGCCTGCGATTTTCCCATCAGGCGCCAGCGCTGGGCGGTCACCACCGCCAGGTCGTATTTCGCCTGCGATGACTGCAGGTCGGCCTGCGCCTGCGCGAACTGGGCATCGAGGCCGGGCGTATTGATTTCCGCCAGCACGTCGCCAGTGGAAACGCGCGCGCCGTAATCCTTGTACCACATGCGCACGTACCCCGACACCTGCGGATAGATGGGGGCCTGGTACCAGGCCTCGATCGTGCCGGGCAGTTCGAGGCTGACGTGACGCGCCTCGGGACGGGAGGAGATGACCATCACGTCGGGCACGGCGGCCACCCTTGCGTCGTTGCGCAGGGCGACGGCGTGGTGGATGCGTTCGATCGTCAGGTAACCACACCAGCCCGCAACAACCGCAGCGCCGGCCATCATCATGACTTTTCGGGATTTCTGAGTGGACATCAGTTCATTTCCTCCCGGCGGCGGGCCGGACGGTTGTGCAGGATTGCGTAAACACAGGGCACGAACAGAAGGGTGGAGACCGTCGCCACCAGCAGGCCGCCGATGACGGCGCGGCCCAGCGGCGCATTCTGCGAATTGCTCATGGCCATGGGCACCATGCCGATCACCATCGCCAGCGCGGTCATCAGGACGGGCCGTATCCGCCCGTATCCCGCCTCCACCGCCGCGCGCAGGGCATCGCCATGTTCCTCGATCCGTTCACGGGCGAAGGACACGACAAGGATCGAATTGGCCGTCGCGGTCCCCATGCACATGATCGCGCCGGTCAGGGCCGGAACGGACAGGCGCGTATGGGTCAGGAACAGCGCCCATGCGATCCCGGCCAGCGCGCCGGGAAGGGCGGTGATGATGATGAACGGGTCCAGCCACGACTGGAAATTGACCACGATCAGCAGGTAAATCAGCACCACCGACACAACCAGTCCGAAGATCAGCTCCACATAGGAATGCCGCATGGTTTCGGTCTGGCCCCGGATGACGACCGCGGCAGTGGAGGGAACCATCGATTGCGTCTGGCGCAGGACGCGTCGCACGCCCGCCGTCACCTGCCCCAGATCCGCGCCTTCGGCCGAGACGTAGATGTCGATTTCGGGCATGGAGTTGAAGTGCGAGACCTGTCCCGGCGTGCCGGTGGCCGTGACGTTGCTGATGCCGCCCAGCAGCTGCATGTGCCGCCCCTGCGGGTCGCCGTCGCCCTTGTCGACCGGGATGGTCATCAGGTTGTTGAAATGCGTCAGCTGGTCCTGCGAGACATAGACGTTGAGCGGGAAGGTAATGCCCGTCTGCGGATCCAGCCAGTATTGCGGGTCCACCGTCTGGCTGCCTGACAGGGTCATGAGTTCGTTGTTGGCAAGGTCGGCTTCGGTCATGCCGGTCGCCTGCCCGAACGTCCGGTTGCCCTGTACGAACAGTGTCGGGGTCTTCATGGTCTGCTGGATCACGACATCGGCCGCGCCGGGCACCTGACGCAGGCGGTTTACGACCTGTCGGGCGTATTCGTAATTATCCCGTAGGTCGGGGCCTGAAATCTGCACGTCGATGGGCGAGGGGGAACCGAAATTGAGGATCTTTGCCGTCAGGTCCGCCGGCTGGAACGTGAACACCGTGCCGGGGAAACGGGCGGACAGGTCGCGGCGCAGGGTGCGGCGGTAATCCCACACCGGCGTTTCCTCGTCCTTCAGGGCGATGGTGATGTCGCAATCCTGCGTGCCGATGGTGGGGGTGGGGATGAACGCCTGGTTATGCGCGCCTTCGGGCAGGCCGCAATTCTCGATCATGGTATCCACCTTGCCGGGGAACAGCGCATGGACCCGGTCCTCGACCAGGGATGCCTCGCGCCCGGCCACTTCGATACGGGTGCCCAGCGGCGCGCGCATGTGCATCTGGATCGTGCCGGACTTCGTTTCAGGGAAGAAGTCGCGTCCGGCGATGAAATACAGCCCCGTGGAGCACAGCGATACGCCAAGGAAGATCGCAACAAAGCGTCCGCGTCGGCTGATGGCCCGGCGCAGGACATCGGCATAGCGTTCGCGAAAGGTGTTGAATCCCCGCTCGAACGCCTGCTGGAAACGTTCGGGCAGCCGCTGGGGATATTGCAGCTTGTGAAACTGGGGTTCGCAGTGGTGTGAATCCCCGTGTCCGGCGACACTGTGCCCCGCAAGGAGGTACTTCGCCATGGTCGGCACCAGCGTGCGCGACAGGATGAAGGAGGCGACCATGGCGAAGATGATCGCCTCGGCCATCGGCATGAACAGCCAGCCCGCGACACCGCTCAGCCCGAAAAGGGGAAGCCACACGATGCAGATGCACGTCGTTGCGACAAAGGTCGGGATGACGATCTGGTTCGCCGCGTCGATGATGGCGGGTTCCAGTTCCTTGCCCATTTCCAGATGGGCGTCGATGTTCTCGATCATGACGGTGGCGTCATCGACAAGGATGCCGACCGCAAGTGCCAGGCCACCCAGCGTCATGACGTTGATCGTCTGTCCCGCCCAGTCCAGCCCGATAATCGCGCACAGGATGGCCAGCGGGATGGAGGTCGCGATGATGAGGGTCGGCCGCCACGATCCCAGGAACAGCAGGACCACCATGCCCGTCAGGAACGCGGCCGTCAGCATTTCGCGCACGACGTCGAAGATGGAATCCTTCACGAAGATGGAGGCATCGCCCAGAATGCTGATCTTCACGTCCGGGGGCAGCAGTTTCTGGATGCGGGGCAGAAGGGCCTTCGCGCCGGCCACGACATCCAGTGTCGAGGCATCGCCGCTTTTCATCACGACGATTTCCACCCCCTGCTGTCCCTTGACCAGGACGAGGTTGGTCTGGGGATGGCCGCCGCGATAGACTTCGGCCACGTCATGGACATAGATGACGGCATTGCCGACACGCTTGACGGGGATATCGCCCAGTTCCTTCATCGAACGCGGGGTGGCGTTTGTCTGGACCATCCAGTCGGTGGCGGAAATTTTCTGGTCCCCCGCCGGCAGGACGATGTTCTGCCCGCGCAGGGCGTTCTGCACGTCCATGGCCGACAGGTGATGCGCCTGCAGCTGCTGCTGGTTCAGGGCGACCATCACGAAACTGTCCATCCCGCCATAGGCCTGCGGCACGACAGCCCCCGGCACCGTGACCAGCAGGGGACGCACGCGGATCATCGCAAGCTTGAACAGGTCCGAGGGGGTCTGTCGCGCGGACGTGACCTGCAGCGTGAGCACCGGCACGGATGAGGCATCGAGGCTCATCACCATGGGGGAAGGAATGTTTTCCGGAAGCTGCTTTATGACCGTCTGCGATATGGCTGTGACTTCGGCCTCGGCCTTGCCAATATCCGTTCCGGGCTGGAAGTATATGTTGACGATGCCGCGCCCGTAATAGGAACTGCTTTCCATATGTTCGATGCCCTCGACGGTCGAGGTCACCATCAGTTCGTAGTTGTATATGATACGCCCGGCGAATTCTTCGGGCAGCATCCCGCCATACGTCCACACGACGGACACGACGGGAATGCGGATGTTGGGGAATACATCCGTCGGCGTGCGCAATACCGACATGATGCCAAAGATCACGATAAGGATCGACAGCACCACAAAGGTATAGGGCCGACGCAGCGCGGTGACTACGATGGCATTCATGAGTATTGGCCCATGTGAAAGATAGACCTGTTTTTTACAAACTATGAATGAAGAACATATAAAATATTTTTTTAATACATGTATTTTAGTTTATTATTACTTATGATACATGAATCGTTTTTTAAGAAACTTCCGCAGTCGAAAAAACGCGTGGGGAAAAAAGACTGGCGCGCGAAGGATGCCGTGCGAAAGGGCGACGGTCCTGCGGGTCCGTACGACAGGCGTCGCGTGGTTTTCATGATGAAGTATGAAAATACATTCTGGTTTTATTACAGAATGACAAAGTAAAACGGCATCCCGGATTGATCATTTTACTGACTTTCCACAGGCCCTGACCGGACAGGCATGAAGGGGGCGACGTTCGACATACGTGGGGATGATGATGGGATGAAGGATCCCCGGGTGATGGCATGCGTTCCATCCCGCGCGGCGGGGAGCATGTTCCTGTCCTCGTGTCTTGAATGTTCACAAGGCCCTGCGGCATGATGGCATCCGACCAAGAGGAGAATGCATGAAGCCCGACGCCACCGACAGTCAGCCAAAGCCCGGCCTGCGTGAACGCAAGCAGGAGCGCATCCGCGCCACGCTGATTGCCGAAGCCATGCGTCTGTTTTCCGCGCAGGGATACGATCAGACGACGGTGGATGAAATCGCCGATGCGGCGGACATATCGCGCCGGACGCTGTTTCGCATGTTCAAGACGAAGGGCGATATCGTTCTGGCATGGACGAAGGGCATGACCCAAAGCCTGAGCGATGCCCTTGCGTCATGCCCCGTGGACATGCATCCCGCCGATGCGATGATGCATGCCTTTACCTCCCTCGTGCCCCGGATTGCGAAAAATCGTCAGGATACCTACGCTTTTGTCTTCCTGATCGAAAAGACGCCCTCCCTCCAGACGGTAAGCCTCCAGAAATACGGGAAGTGGGAGGACTGCCTGGCCGAAGGGCTGGCAAAACGCATTGCTGACCGGAAAAACCGCAGGAATGCCGCCCGTCTGATGGCGCGCAGCGGTATCGCCATCTTCCGCACCGCGCTGGATGAATGGATACGCCTCAAGGGGCGTCCGGCGCTGGTGCCCCTTCTGGAAAAAACCTATGACCTGCAATCATCGCTCTGGCCACGGCATGTGGAGGCCGCGTCCATCGCGACGCCATGACGGATCTGTCCTGATGGCGTGGGGTGTCGGGCCGCGCCGGTCATCAGCCCATTGCGCAACGGCGGCCTGAATTTCCCGACATTGCGTTCACGATCGCGCGGCCTCGGGCTTTACGCGGATATCCTGTTTCCATGGCAGGCATGATCGTAAATATTCAGGACCGTTTCGACCGCGGTGATGGCAATGATGCGGGGATTGCGCGGTATGCTGCCGGTACGGATATCCTCGTAAAGGGCGGGCAGGAACTGGCTGATCAACGGGTCCGGCAGGCCCGTTTCCCCCAGATCGTCAAACAGCGACCCAACGGCGGCCTGCGCCTGTGGAAGCGCCCAGTAATACCTGATGCGGTCGCTGTAGGAATAATGCCGCAGCCATTCGATATGCCGCGCGCTGCCGGCATAATGCCCCTGCCAGAAGGCAGGGTTGTCGCGCATCAGCCGTTCCATGGTGCTTCGCAGGGTGGTGCGTTCCGGCCGCAGGACGGCGCGGATATCGTCCAGCGCGTATAATGCCTCACGCAGGGCGAATGTCAGGCCCGGCCCGACCTTCAGGATGGCAAATCCGTCCTCCACCAGCGTCCTCAGCGCCGGAAGGGGCTGATAATCCGTGGAATGGGCCTCAAAAACCCGTCCGGGCATGTGTGACAGCGTATCGATCAGGTCCCGCGCGCGTTCGCGGCGGTAAAAGGCCACGTCCTCGACGCGGAAATCTCACAGAAGGGTTGTACATCGGGTTAGATTATGAAAAAGTCTGTTTTGCACAAAAGAAATTTTCGTAAGCTATAAGAAAACCCGATGC